>CAYMRG010000508.1:0-4280 GCA_964392555.1 uncultured candidatus Brocadiaceae bacterium | reverse complement strand
AGCGCGCCGGCCTGCGCACGATCGCCGACGTGCAGGCCCGCAGCGAGTCGCAGCTGCGCGCGGCGTTCGGCGACAACCTCGGCGGGCACCTGTTCGTGCTGGCGAACGGCTTCGACGCGCGCGACGTCGAGCCGGAGCGCGCGGCGCGGTCGATCGGCCACGAGATGACGTTCGCGAAGGACCTGCTGACCCGCGACGAGGTGCGCGCCGTGCTGCTGCAGCTCAGCGAGATGGTCGGCCGCCGCCTGCGGCGCGATGGTGTCTGCGGCACGGTCGTGCGGCTCAAGCTGCGCCACCCCGACTTCACGACGCTGACACGGCAGCGCAAGGTCCCGGCGACCGCCGACGACCTCGTGCTGCACCGCACCGCCTGCGAACTGCTCGACGGCTGCTGGCCCGGCCGACCCGGCGTGCGCCTGCTCGGCGTCACGGCGGCGGACCTCGTCGCGGCCGGCGCGCCGGTGCAGGGCAGCCTGTTCGCCGCGGCGCCGCAGAAGCGCGACCAGCTGCTGCGCGCGATGGATGCGATCCGCGATCGGCACGGCGAGGACGCGGTGCGGCATGCCGGCGAGCGGCGGCGGACGACGCCGTGGGGGCCGGAGGGCGAAGGTTGAGAGCCGCGCCGAGGTGACCTTGGGGTTTTCCCAGGGGCCCTTGGCATGGCCGCTTCGGTGCGGGAACGGCTCAATCCGCCGCACGCGCTCTGCCGATGGGTCGCGCAAACCTCCAGCCCAGGTTTCCCCATGACCCACCCATCTCGCTCCGGCCGTCGGTGGCCGGTCTCCGTGTTGTTCGTGATCGCCGCCTGCTCTGGTGGCGGTGGTACCGTCCAGGTCGATCCGCCGAGCGCGATCGCCACGCCGCGCGCGACGTTCGCGCTCGGCGACGCCAGCGCCGCCAACCTCGCGACGCTGGCCATCACCTTCCATTCGCTGAGCCTCAGCGGTCCCGGCGGCTCGGTCGCGATCGTCGATGCCGCGAGCGATGCGCCGGTCACGATCGACGCGCTGGCCTACGTCGGCAGCGCCGCGCCGTTCGCCGGCCGCGCGCTGCCGGCCGGCGAATACGACCATCTCAGCTTCGAGATCACCGTCGCGGCGGTCGACCAGGCGCAGCAGCCCGTGACCGTGCACCCGCTGTTCGACGACACGCTGAGCTACGAACACATCGCGACCGACTTCCCGCTCGGACCGCGTTCGTTCACCGTCGCCGCGCCCGCCGACGAGAACCAGCCGTTCCTGTTCCTGCACGTCGACGCCGAGGGTTCGGTGACGAACGGGCCGACCAACGACAGCATCCGCTTCTCGCCCGAGATCTTCCTGTCGACCTGGATCCCGATGGAGCTGGCCGGCACGGTCGGCGAGGTCGACGCCACCGGCGGCGTGTTCACGCTGGTCGACGCCAAGGGCGCGACGTTCCGCGTGCAGCCGACCGACTGCACCGCGTTCGTGCTCGGTGTCGATGCCGGTCAGTCCGGCACGAGCCGCACGGACCTGTTCAACGGGCTGCAGGCGGGTGCCGTCCTGCAGATGGACGGCTTCCTCGGCCGCGATCCGGGTTGCGACGACGCCGCCCAGCGGGCGCCGTTCTACCATCCGCGCCGCATCCGCGGCGAGTTCGCCGCGCAGGGCACGACCGAGGTGACCGGCTTCGTCACGGGCGTCGCCGGCACCGTCGTCGATCTGCAGGTGATCGCCGCGCGCGACCTGACGACGGCGCAGGGCACGACCAGCATGGAACTGCAGCCCGGCCACGTCGTGCACGTCGAATGCGCGACCGCGGGCCTGTTCGCCGCCGGCGGCCAGGAGACCGACCTGACCGGTTCGCCGGGTCGCCTGCAGCGCGGCGAGGTGCTCGCGGCGCTGGTGCGCGAGATCACCGCCGTCGGTCCTCAGGAGCACGATGCGACGGGCATCGTCGCCAACGCGCAGCGCGTCCGCATCTCCGGCATGCTCGGTGCCGTCACCGCCGATGCGATGACGATCGCCGGCGCCGGCGCGAAGAAGGATGGCGGTGGACCGTTCCCGGCGACCGTGCACTTCGGCGACGGCAGCTTCGAATTCGGCGGCGACGTCGTCGTCGAGCGCGCCGTCGGCTCCTACGTGCACGTCGGCCCGCTCGCCGGCTGGACGCTCGACCAGGTCGTCGACGCGAACTACGACAACCAGCTTGCGCTGCCCGACCAGCCCGACGGTCAGCAGCTCGGCAACCCCGGCAACTGCGGCGACGAGAACGACGCCGACCTCGACATCGACGCGGCCACGCTCGTTGCCTTCGTCGACCACCGCAGCGACGCGAGCGACGTCTGGGTCGTGCACGAGCTCGACGTCGCGGTCTCGGCCGATGCGACGCAGAAGTACGTCGCCTGGTACTCCGGCACGCCGGCGTGCACGCTGCCGTCGAACGGGTCCTGGAACAACAACGCCTGCATCGCCACCTCGGGCCTGCACCGCGATCGCATCGTGCTCGGCAACAGTAGCGCGCCCGGCTGGGTCAACCTCGCGCAATCCGGCGCGGGGCGCTTCGGCACGGCGGTGCTCAACGCCGGCGCGCGCGTGCCCGGCGCGACCGTGCCGAGCGGCTCCGACACGGCCGGCTGGGACGACGTCAACCGCTACCTGCTCGTCGGCCTCGACTTCGACGGCGACATGTATCCGTTCGACGCGATCCCCGACAGCTGCGTCGGCTTGTCGGAGCTGGCCTGGCTCGACCTTTCGCAGGCGCAATTCACGTTCTTCCAGACCGACACGAACACCGGCAACGTCGACTTCCGCTACCTGACGACCTACGACGAGTTCAAGGCGGCGGTGATCGCGCTGCAGGATGCGCAGCAGGGCTCGTGCGGCCCGGGTACGCATCGCAACTCCGGCTTCGACTTCACCGGCGTCATCGACAAGGCGAGCCTCGGCTCGAGCTCGGTACCGGTGATCCGCTGCGTGTCGGGCCAGGTGTTCGACGGCGGGTGCGTGCCGAACTGAACCGCAAGCACGGCGCCGGGCGGCCGCTCAGCGCCGGAACTGCGGCTTGCCGCCGCGCGCCAGCGCCAGCGTGACCATCGTCGCCAGCACCGCGGCACCGAGCCGCGCCTGGTGGCGCGGTCGCGACAGCCGCAGGTCGAGTTCCTTGCAGCGCTGGATCATCGCGTCGAGCGCCTGGTCGACGACGTAGCGATACTGCCCGGTCAGCGCCGAGACCTTGGCGCGCAGGTCCTGCCGCACGTCGCGCAGGAACGCCGCCGCGCGGTTGAGGCGCGCGGTCTCGCTCGGCTCGTCGAACACCAGCATCAACTCGCGGTCGTGACGCCACGGCTCCTGCGCACCGTAGGCCGCCTGCTTGCGGCGGTAGTGCTCGCGCAGCGTGTGCCGCAGCTGCGGCAGCGATTCGTCGCGATCGCGCGTCCTGACCGGCGGCGGCAGGTCGCCGATGTCGCGCAGGATCTTGTCGAGCGCCTTCAGCTTCTTCAGCGCCGGCCAGCCCGCATAGGCCTCCTGCCAGCGCGACGTCGGCGCGAGCCAGACCGCGAAGCTCTCCGCGTAGTCCTCGGCCGGATGGCTCTGCGCGTAGAACGCGCCGAGGTGGTGCACGAACGCCTTGCTCGTCGGGTTCGCCTGGTAGGCGTTGCGGTACGGATCGCTGTAGCGGCCGAAGGTCTTGCGCCAATCGGCGCGCGCGTGCAGGCGGTAGGCGTTGTCCATCGCGTGCGCCGCCTCGTGCCGCAGCAGCTTCATGCACCAGTCGTGCGAGCTGCCCTCGGCCTCGAACATCATCGTGTGCTCGAGCCGCACCAGTCGCTGGTGCGCGAGGTAGAACGGCACGGCGAACCCCGTCGAACCCTCGGGCGTGAACCAGTCGTCGGACAGGTAGACGTAGGGGCGGAACACCAACCCGGCGCGTTCGAGTTCGCCGTGCAGCCGATCGACGCGGTGTTCGAGCGCCGTGCCGGCGATCGACAGCTTGAGGTCGCAGAGGCGGACGTCGAGCAGCTCCTCGGTCGGCAGGTCGGACCACCAGTCCTTGCGCCGTTTGCTTCGCCGTCGGGTCGCCATGGGGGAGGGGCCACCATACGGCAGGGGGGCGGGGGAGCCAGGAGTTGGGGCGATTCGGCGGGGAATGGCGGTTTCGACCCGTGCGCCCGGCCGCGTCGGGATGGGTTGGTCACCCCCGCGCCGCCCGCACCGCCTCCAGCCACCTCGTGCCGAACCGCTCGTCGGGCTCGAGGTAGTGGCCTTCGCTCCATTCGTTGAGCGACGCCACCAGCACCAGCGGATCCTCGACCGCGA
>CAYMRG010000507.1:0-4286 GCA_964392555.1 uncultured candidatus Brocadiaceae bacterium | reverse complement strand
TGGCGGCGGACGAGCGCCGGCACGCCCAGCTCGCTGCCGCGTCGCGGCTCGTGGGGCCCCACGACGTCGCTGGCGCTCGCCAGCCCGATCATCGACCGTTCCTTCTGCGCCTGCAGATGGCCGAACAGATCGAGCGCCTCCTGCGGCGCCGAGGCCATGTCGACCACCACCAGGTCGGGCTGGTAGCCGGCGAGCTTCGCGACCGCCGTCCGGCCACTGACCGCGACGCCGACGATCTCGACCTCGGGATGTTCGCCGAGCAGACGCGCGAGTCCCTGGCGGAGCAGCGCTTCGCCGCCGACCAGCATCACCCGGACCCGCGCGCTGCCGATCGCCGTCATGCGGTGCCTGCGGTCCTGCCGACCTGCGCCAGTTCGTCGAGGTTCAGCAGCAGCAGCAGGTCGCGCTCGCTGATCTGGACCAGGCCGCTGAACCAACGCCGGTGCTCCGCCGGCATGTGGCGTGGCAACGGCTCGCGCGTCATGCGCGAGATGTCGACGACGTCGCCGACCTCCTCGACCACCAGCCCGCAGACCTCCTCGCCGAGTTCGACGACGATCGTGCGCGCCCGGTCGGTGCCCTCGACCGGCTGCCCGCACACGATCTCGCCGACGTCGAGCACGGTGACGAGGTTGCCGCGCAGGTTGATGACACCGCGCACGTACTGATCGAGCAGCGGCACGAAGGTCGGATCGATCCGCCGGTTGATCTCCTGCACACGGTCGAGGTCGATCCCGACCAGCATGCCGCCGATCCGGCAGCAGACGTGCATTCCTTCCTGGACCCGCCTCATGCTCCGACTCCTGCGTATTGGCGAACCGCCTCGACGAGCGCCGCGTCGTCGAGCTTGATCAGGTAGGCGGTGACGCCCGCCTTGCGGCCCTCTTCCTGGTCCTCCGCCGCGCTCAGCGACGTCAGCGCGACGATCGGCAGCGCCTTGTGCGGGCCGCTGCCGCGGATCCGCCGCGTCAGCTCCAGGCCATCGCAGTTCGGCATCTGCACGTCGGTGACGACGATGTCGAACTGCGCGCCTTCGCGTTGCAGCTCCTGCCAGGCGAGCTCGCCATCGGCGGCCGCGCTGACGACGAAGCCGGCGTCGACGAGCAGCTTGCGGACGTGCTCGCGGAAGAACTTGGTGTCCTCGGCGAACAGCACACGGATCGGCCCGCGCGGCACGTCGGCGACCGCGGCCGGCGGCACCGGCACGTCGACGAACAGCTGCGGCAGCGCGTTCTTGGCGACGCTGGTGACGTCGAGCAAGCGCACGGTGCGGTCGTCGAGCTGGAAGCTGCCGATCACGCCGTTGCCGCTGAGCACGCGGTCGTCGATCTTGATCGCCAGCGAGCGGATGTCCTCGACCTGCGGCGCGACGATGCCGAACTGCGTCTTGCCGAGGCGCAGCACCAGCACCGACATGCGCTCGCCGTCCTCGCCGGGCAGCGCCGCCATCGCGCGGTCGAGCCAGACGATCGGCAGCACGCGCTCGCCCTCGGCGTAGACCGCGCGCCCGCCGATGTCGCCGAGTTGCTTGCGCTCGACGCGCTGGATGCGGTCGACGAGGCCCAGCGGCACCGCGAAGGTCTCCGACGGGTGGTTGCGGAACAGCACCAGGTCGGCGTACTCGGTGTCGTCGGTGACGACCGCCGTCTTGGTGTCCGTGGTCTCGCTGTTCTCGGTGGTCGGCAGACCCGCGGCCTCGGCGATGCCGGAGGCGTCGAGGATCATCGCAACCCGGCCGTCGCCGAGGATCGTCGCACCGGCGTACTCGGCGCGGCCCTTGAGGTGGCGGCCCAGCGGCTTGACGACGATCTCCTCCGCGTCCGGCGGGGCATCGACGACCAGCCCGTAGCGCAGGTTGCCGGTCTCGACGACGACGATCGTCGTCGTGTCGCTGGCGGCCGGCTTCGGCTCGCCGAGCACCTCGCGCAGGCGCAGCACCGGCAACACGCGGCCGCGCAGGCGGAACACCTCGCGCCCTTCGAGGTTCGCGATGCGCTCGCGCACCTCGTCGCCGCGGATTCGCACCAGTTCGGCGACGTTGGCCTGGGCGAGCACGTAGCGACGTTCTCCGCAGGCGATCACCATCGCCGGCAGGATCGCCAGCGTCAGCGGGATCGTGATCTGGATCGTCGAACCCTTGCCGAGTTTGCTCGAGACCTCGACGTGGCCGCCGAGCTTCTCGATGTTGGAGCGCACGACGTCCATGCCGACGCCGCGGCCGCTGACGTCGGTGACCTTCTCGGCGGTCGAGAACCCCGGCGCGAAGATCAGGTGGATCGCCTCGCGATCGCTCATCGCGTCGGCCTGCGCCTGCGTGATGACGCCCTTCTCGACCGCCTTCCTGCGCAGCTTCTGCGGATCCATGCCGCGGCCGTCGTCGACGATGACGATCCGCACGTTGCCGCCCTGCTGCGCGGCGACCAGCTGCACCAGGCCTTCCTCGGCCTTGCCGGCCGTGCGCCGCTGCGGCGGTGTCTCCATGCCGTGGTCGATCGCGTTGCGCACCAGGTGCGTCAGCGGATCGCTGAGCGATTCGAGGATCGAGCGGTCGAGCTCGACGTCCTTGCCCTCGATCTCGAGCCGGCAGCGCTTGCCGAGCTTGCCGGACAGGTCGCGCAGCACGCGCGGGAACCGCTGGAACAGCGATCCCACCGGCTGCATGCGCGTCTGCATGATCGCTTCCTGCATCTCGCTGACGACCTGGTTGAGGCGGGTCGCCGCGGCGGCGATGCCCTTCTCGTTGGCGGTGCCCTGCGCCTGCATCAGCTGGTTGCGGCCGAGCACCAGCTCGCCGCTGAGGTTCATCAGCCGGTCGAGCAGGTGCACCGACACGCAGATCGAGTCGTTGTGCGAATCGGCCGCCGGCGCGTGCTCGCGCTTGCCCTGACCGGCGGGGGTCGCCCCCTGCGCCGGGCTCGCGTGGTCGCCGCCGTGCGCGGCCGACTCGACGAGCGGCGCCGCTTCGGCGTGTGGGGCGGGTTCGTGCGTGGCGATGGTCTCGGGCATAGGGGCTGGCTCCTCCGCCAGCGTCGCCGCGGGCGCCGCGACCGCGGTCTCACCGATCGGCGTGGTCGGCGCGTGCAATTCGCGGATGGCCTTGGCCTCGAGGCCGAGCACCACCTGCAGTTCGGCGCCCGTCTGCAGGGTCGCGAAGCCGATCTTGAACGGCTCGCGCGGCGCGTTCTCCGCCGTGCACAGGGTCACCAGCTGCGTCGCGCCGGTGACCACGCGGCCGTGGCTGCCGAGCAGTTCGGGCACCTGCGCGAGCTCCGCGCCGAACACCAGCGCGAGCTGCGACAGGTCGAGTTCGAGTTCCAGCAGCCGTTCGCCGGGCAGCAGCTCGACGACCGGCGGCGGCGCCTGCGGCGCCGGCTGGGCCGTCTTGCCACCCCCGCCACCGTTCTGGAACACCTGCAGGCGGTCCAGGTAGCCGACGATGTCGGCCGTGTTGCTGTTGCCGACGTCCTCGATCAGCGAACCGAGCTTGTCGCAGGCGTCGAGCAGGACGGTCACCAGCTCGCCCGACATCTCGAGCCGGTGCTTGCGCACCAGGTCGAGCGTGCTCTCGAGCGTGTGGGCGAGCCGGTTGATCGTCTCGAAGCCGAGGAAACCCGCGACGCCCTTGACCGAGTGGACCGCGCGAAACACCCGGTTGACGGTGTCGTCGTCGTTCGCCGCCTCGAGACTCAGCAGGTCGGTCTCGACGCTCGCCAGGTGCTCTCGCGACTCCGTGACGAAGTCGTTGACCAGGTCCTGCAGGTCCGAATCTTCCGAACTCATGGTTGTCTCCTCGCGTCAGCCTTCGCCAGCGATCGCCACGTGCCCGTCGCTCAGACCTTGAACTTCCCGACCATGTCGCCGAGCTGCTCGGCCAGCGACCGCAGGTTGCGCGACGCGGCCTGCGACTCCTCCGAGCTGGTCGCCGCGCTGCTGACCATCACGTCGACCTCGGCGATGCCCTTGGTGATCTCCTGGCTCGCGGTCGCGCTCTCGACGACGCTGCGGCTGACCGCCTCGACCGACGCGCTGTTGGTCGCGAGGCTGTGCGAGATCTCCTGGGTCGCGGAGCGCTGCTCGGCGACCTGCGCGGCGATGCCACGCGAGCTCTGGCTGACCTGCGCGATGACCTGGTCGATCGCGCCGATCGCCTGCACCGATTCGCGGGTCGTGCCCTGGATGCGCTCGATGCGGCGGCGGATGTCCTGCGTCGCGTCGGCGGTCTGCCGGGCGAGGTCCTTGACCTCGTTGGCGACGACGCTGAAGCCCTTGCCCGCCTCACCGGCGCG
>CAYMRG010000506.1:0-4291 GCA_964392555.1 uncultured candidatus Brocadiaceae bacterium | reverse complement strand
CTGGTTCTGGTTCTGGTTCTGGTTCTTCTCTGTGGTCTCTGTGTTCTCTGTGTTTAATTTCTTTTCTGGTCTGTGAAAGAAGAGGAACAAGAAGAAGAAGAAGAAGGATTAAACACAGAGAACACAGAGACCACAGAGAAGAAGCAGAAGGGCAGAGGCAGAACAGAAGGAGAAGAGAAGAGAAGAGAAGAGAAGAGGGACGAGGGTGCGGTGGCAGCCGCCGGTTCAGAAGGCGCCGATCGTGAGTTGCAGCGCGTTGCTGCTCGCTGCGGTGACGAATTGCAGCGTCGGGCCGTAGCCGATGGCCACCGTCTGGTGGAAGAACGTCGCGCCGAGCAGCGCGGCCGCGGCTGGGATCGGTGCCTGCCAATCGGCGCGTCCCGGCGACGCCGCCACGTCCTGCCATTCGAGCAGGTCCGGCGTGACGTGGAGATCGCACTGCGGCAGGCCGACGGCGAGCAACGCCGCGAGCGGCGTGCTGGTAGCTGCGGGGCCGAGGCCGGTGACGGCGAAGGTGAACGACGGCACGGCGAGGTGGTCCGTGGTCAGGTGCACCGCGCCGCCGAGGTACGGGAGCTGTGCCACCGCCAGGGACATCGTGCCCGCAGGGCCCGTGCAGCCCGCACCCGCCGTGAGCGCGATCGCGGGGCAGGTCGTCTGCAGTCGCAGCAGCGCCGGTTCGAAGCTTCCGCTCGGCGCGGTGTGGTTGCCGGCGACGACCAGTTCGCGGTCGGCGTGGACCAGCAAGGCCCGGATGTCGCCGAAGGAACCCGCGGCCAGGCTCGTCCAGGTCGTTCCGTCCCAGCGGGCGAGCCCGGGCGCCGCGATCGCGCCGATGGCGGTGAAGGTGCCGCCGACCGCGAGGTCGCCGTCGGGCAGGTTGGCGAGCGCGCGCACCTCAGGGCTCGCGCCGCCCTGCAGCGAGGGCGCGATCGCCGACCACGTCGCGCCGTCCCAGCGCGCCAGGCGATCCGCCGGCAGACCGCCGGCATGGGTGAACGCTCCGCCCGCGACCAGCGAGCCGTCCGGCCGGCGCAGCAAGGCGGTGATGGGGCCGTCGACGCCGACGCCGAGCGCCGACCAGACGCTGCCGTTCCAGCGCGCGACCCGCGCTGCGGCGACGCCGCCGACCGTGGTGAAGGAGCCGCCCACCACGAGGTCACCGTTCGGCAGTGGCAGCAGCGCGGTGACCACGCCGTTCGTGCCGGCGAGCATCGTCCAGGTCGAACCGTCCCAACGACCGATGCCGTCCGCGCCGAAGCGGCCGGCGACGACCAGGTCGCCGTTCGCCGCCGCGGCCAGCGCGTAGGGCGGATCCTGGAGCGGAATCGGCAACGAGTTCCACGCCGTGCCGCCCCAGCGCGCGAGGAAGGGCACGAAGCCGACGCCGACGTCGGTGAAGCCGCCGGCGACGATCGCGCCATCGGGCATCGCGGCGAGCGCCGTGACCGAACCACCGGGTCCCGGTCCCAGCGCGCTCCAACCGGTGCCATTCCAGCGCGCGGTGCCGGCTACGGCCTGGCCGTCGACCGTGGCGAACGCGCCCGCGACCACCACGCTGCCGTCGGCGGCTGCGACGACGCGGTGCACCGGCTGGTCGAAGCCGTTGCCGACCCGGCTCCACGTGCCGTTCCAGCGCGCCAGACCGCGAACCGCGAGGCCGCCGCAGGTCGTGAACGAACCGCCGACGAACGCATCGCCGTTGCCATCGACCTCGATGCTCGAGACGTAGTTGTCGGTCGACGAGAGGGTCACCCAGCCCCCACCGCTGAACCGCAGGGCGCGGTGGACGATCGACGCACCCAGCGGATACGCCACGCCCGCGAGCAGATCGCCGTTGGGCAGCGCAGCCAACGTGGCGACGGTCCCACCCGTGCCCCCGGCGCCGTAGGGCGCCCACGATGCGCCGTCCCAGCGCGCCATCGCATCGCCGAACCCGAGCCCCGAAGCGCCGCTCGCCACGAGGTCGCCGTTCGGCAGCAGCGCGAGCACCTGCGCGGGAAATCCGAGCCCACCGCCGAGCGCCGACCATGCCGTGCCATTCCACCGCGCGAGGTTGCCGACCGGCTGTCCGACCCCCAGCACCGAAGCGCCGCCGACGGCGAGGTCGCCGTTCGCCAGCACGGCCATCGTGCGCACGTCGAGGTCGAGGAGGCCGCCGAGCGGTGACCACGCCGTGCCGTTCCAGCGAACGACGCGCTCCGGCCCACCGGCGAGCATCGCCGCATCGCCGCCCACCGCGAGGTCCCCGTTCGGCAGCACGGCCAGACAGCGGACGACCCCGAGCACGCCGCTGCCCAGTGGCTGCCACGCCGCGCCGTTCCAACGCGCGATGTGCGACGCCGGCGCGCCGCCCGCGGTGGTGAACCACCCGCCGACGACCAGATCGCCTTGCGGCAGGTGCGCGATCGCGGTGACCGTCCCGTCGACGCCGTTGCCATACGCCTGCCACGCCTGCGTGCTCGGCACGAAGGCGGCCACGTTCGCGGTCGCGCGATCGCCCGCGGCGTCGAACGAGCCGCCGATGACGAGCACCTCCGGCAGCGGCCCTGGCCCATCCGGGTCCCAGGCATGCTGCACCGTGACCTGCCCCCGCACCCCAGGCAGCGCCCCGGCGGCGAACGGCTGCAGCGTGCATTGCGCCGCGATCGAACCCGAACCGGCCACCAGGACGGTCAGCATGGCGAAACCGAGGTCACGGACGCGTGCACAGCAACGATCGAGCATGGAGTCCCCTTGTGGAGCGACGGGCTGAGGGCCCGGGCGGGCCCCGCGCGCATGCTAGCCGCCGGCGCGCCGCTGCGTCAGGGGCGTCCGCCGCGTCAGGTCCGCTCGAGCCGCGCGCCGGTCGGCGCGTCGACGATCTTCCAGCCGGCGGCGGCGATCTGGTCGCGCAGGCGGTCGGCGGCGGCCCAGTCCTTCTGCTTCTTCGCCGCGGTGCGCTGCGCCAGCAGCGCGAGCAGTTCGGGCGGCGCGTCGCCGGTGGCGTCGGCCTTGGGTTCGCCGCCGAAGCAGCCGAGCACGTCCTCGAAGCGCGCGAACGCGGCGAGCGCAGCCGTCGCCCCGGCCGTGCTCGGCGTCGCGCGGTTGCAGGCGCCGTCGAACTCGATCAGCGCCGCCAGCGCCTCGCTGACGTTGAGGTCCTCCTGCATCGCCGCCGTGAACGCGGCGTTCGCCTGTGCGCTCGCGGCCGCCAGGTCGTCGCCACCGGCGCGCTCCTGGCCGTCGCGCACGCGCACCAGCCGCTGCCGGCACTGCTGCACGCGGCCGATCGCCGCGCGCGCCTCGTCGAGGCCCTTCAGCGTGAAGTTCAGCGCCTGGCGGTACTGCACGCGGATCAGCGCGTAGCGCAGTTCGAGCCCGCTGTAGCCCTTCTGCAGGATGTCGGCGACGGTGAAGAAGTTGCCGAGGCTCTTCGACATCTTGGTGCCGTCGACCAGCAGGTGCCGGGCGTGCATCCAGATGCCGACGAAGCGTTTGCCGGTGTGCGCCTCGGTCTGCGCGATCTCGCACTCGTGGTGCGGGAACATGTTGTCCTCGCCGCCCGTGTGGATGTCGAGCTGCGCGCCGAGGTAGTGCATCGACATCGCCGAGCACTCGATGTGCCAGCCGGGGAAGCCGCGCGCGCCGCCGGCGAACGGCGCGTCCCACTGCATCTGGTGCTTGTCGTCGGTCTTCCACAGCGCGAAGTCGCGCGGGTCCTTCTTCTCGTCGTTGACCGCGACGCGCGCGCCGGCCTCGAGTTCGTCGAGCACCTTGCCCGACAGCTTGCCGTACTCGGGGAACTTCGCGACCTCGAAGTAGACGTTGCCGTTCCTTTGGTAGGCGACGCCCTTCTGCAGCAGGTCGCCGATGATCGCCCCCATCGGCGCGATGAAGTCGGTCGCCCTCGGCATGTGGTGCGGCAGACGCACGTGCAATTGCCGTTGGCAGTCGTGGAACTCGTCCTCGTACTGCTTCGCGATCTGCCACGCAGTGCGACCGGTCTTGCGCGACGCCGCCTCCAGCTTGTCCTCGCCGCCCTCGATGTCGTCGAGCGTCAGGTGGCCGACGTCGGTGACGTTCATCACCTGGGTGACCTGGTAGCCCTGGTCCTCGACGAACCGGCGCAGCACGTCGGCGAACAGGAAGCTGCGGAAGTTGCCGATGTGCGGCGAGCTGTAGACCGTCGGGCCGCAGTGGTACATGGTCACCGCGCCCGGGTGCAGCGGGCGCAGTTCGTCGAGCGAGCGGGTCAGCGAGTTGTAGAGACGGATCGGCATGCGCGCGGAGGCGGTAACGTCGCAGAGCC
>CAYMRG010000505.1:0-4309 GCA_964392555.1 uncultured candidatus Brocadiaceae bacterium | reverse complement strand
CGTTCGCGGCCAGGCGGCTCACCGCTTCGCGATGGCGAGCTGCACCGTGCTGGTGTTCTCGGCCGTGAACACCACGGTGCCCCGCGCCTCGAAACCGGGATCGCCCCAGGCGATCGCCTCGTAGGTGCCAGGCGCGAGGCAGGCGACGAATTCGATCGTGCCGGCGGCGCCGGCCGGCACCGGTGCGCCGCTGATCCAGGTCTGCGTGGCGCCGGGGACGCGCAAGGCGAGCGACACCCAGCGGCCGGCGTCGCGCGGCACCGCGACCGCGAACCGGCGGGTGACGCCGGTCTGGAGCTCGACATTCTGCTGCACGTCGCTGCCGGCCTGGATGGTCACCGCGAACTGGGCCGCGGCGACGCCGTCGCCCTGGACGAACACGGTGTGATCGCCGGGCGGCAGCGCGTCGAAGTGGTAGGTGCCGGCGGCGTAGGTGGCGACGACCCGCTGGTCGTCGAGGTAGACCGACAGCTCGGCCTTTGCCGGCGCGCCGCCGTCGGGACCGAGCACCGAGCCGTGCAGCGAACCGGCGGCCATCAACGTGATCGTGCCGAGGTCGAGGGGGCCGTCGCCGATCGACAGATCGCGGCGCGAGGCGCTGATCTCGCCTGGCGCATCGACCAGCGCATCGACGGTTCCGGCCGGCACGGCGGGCACCGCGAACGACCCGTCGTCCGCGGCCACGGCGCGCACCGATTCGTGGCGTTCCTGGTGCCACAGGGTGATCGTCGCGGCGACGCCGGTGCCCTGGTCATCGACGACGCGGCCGCGCAGCAGGCCGTTCGGCAGCGGTGGCATGACCAGGTGCAGCGGTTCGCCGGTCGGATCGACCTCGCGCAGCGCCAGGGCGGCGAAGGTGCCATCGAGCCGGCTCTCCCCTGGCAGCCCGCTCGGGCGGTAGACGTGCACGTCGCACGGCGACGCCTCGCCGAGCGCCAGGTCGAACCGACCCTCGGCGTCGGTCGCGGCCTGGCGGCGGTTGCGGCCGCTGCGCGCGACCACCAGCGCACCGGCGACCGGCTGGCCGCTCGCGGTGATCACGTCGCCCACCAGGTGCGCACCGACCGCATCGGCCGTCAATACCGCCTGCCAGGTCACCGGATGGTTCGGCAGCGTGTCGAGCACGACCGCGGCGCGCCGCACCACGCCGTCGGCGCCGCGGTGGCGCGCCGACAGCGGCACCGCGCCGATCGGCAGGTCGTCGAGCGCGAACGAGCCGTCCTCGCGGCTCAACGTCGCGACCGCCAGGAAGGCGTCGTCGTCGTCGGTCGCGACCCGTGCTCCACTCAGCGGTTGGCCGTCCTCGCTGCGCACCGAGCCGCGCACGGCGCCAGCACCGCTGAGGCGGAGCTGCAGGTGGGCGGTGGCGCCCGGCTGCACCTCGAACACGTCCTGCAGGCGGCCCTGGCCCGCGGCGCGCGCGGCGATCCGCACGCGGCCGGGCAGCAGATGCCCGATCGCGAACGAGCCGTCGGCGGCCGTCGTGCCGCGCTGCGGCGGTGCCGCCAGCTCGGCTCCGGCCGGTCGACCGGCGAGCGACAGGCACTCGACCTCGGCGCCGGCGATCGGTCGGCCTCGGCCATCGACGACGGTGCCGGTGGCGCGCGCCTGGGCGGCGAGCAGCGTCAGGCGCACCGTGCGCACCGGCGCCGGCAGCGTGGCATCGCGCTCGGGTTGGATGAGGTAGAGCGGCGAGGGCGCCAGGGTCGCGTGCTGCGCGCCGATCCGGCCGCCCGCCGGCAGGCCGATCGTGAAGCGCCCGAGATGGTCGCTGCGGGCGGCCAGCCAGGGCCGCGGCGGCGACGTGGTCCGATCGTTCCACGGCAGCCAGACGATCTCGGCATCGGCGATCGCCTGGCCGGCGACGTCGACGACTTCGCCGCGCACCCAGACGCGCGGCGCGCAGCGCAGCGTGACGCGGGCGACGCGGTCGGTCGCGAGCTCGGCCGTCGCCGTGAGGCCGATGCCGGCGCTGATCGTGGCGAGCCGACCGTGGCCACCGGGCACGCGGAAGCGCGCGATGCCGTCGGCGCCCGTCACCCCGTGCTGCGCCGGCCCCGTTGCTGCCGAGGCGCCACTGGCCCCGGGTTCGGTGGCGACCGCCACCTCGACGTTCGCCAGGGGGCGGTCGCGCACATCTGCGCCGCCGCCGGTCGGCGCGTTCGCCACGAACGTCGATACCACCGTGACTTCGAGAACCGCCGCCGCGGCGGCCTCGACCGGCTGGCTGCGTTGGGGGCCGGTGACTGCATCTTCGGCGGCACCGTGGTCCGCAACCGCGCCGCCGGCGACGCCGTCGGTCGCCGCACCGGCGGTGGCCGCCGCGACGTGGGGCCCGACCGGACCGGAATCGCCACTACCTGGCGCCGGCGGCGGCGACTCGCCGCTGCCAAGGGCCATCCAGAGTGCCGGCACCGCGACCGCCGCGACCAGCACGAGCACGAGCCCCAGGAATTGGCTACGCCGTTCCACGTGCCCACCTTACGCGAGCCGCGGGCCCCGGGGGCGCGTCAATCGTTGTCAGATTCTGGCACCGCGTTCCCATTCGCCGAGGAACCGCCGCCGCGCGCTGCGATTCGGGAAGCGCTCGGCGATGCTACGGACCAGCGAACGGGCCGACGCCGGCCGGTCGAGCCAGGCCAGCGCGCGCAGGTGCAGGGGCAGCGACAGGTCGGCGTTGGCGAGCAATTCGTCGAGCCGTTCGGCCGCCGCCTCGTCGGCCAGGTCGCGCGCGGCCAGCGCCAGCAGCCAGTTGACCCGCAGCGACGGCAGGTCGAGCTCGTCGACCAGCGCGGCGAGCGCGTCGTCGTCGGCGCCGAGCCGCAGCAGGTAGCCGCGCGCCATCGCCTCGCCGAGCCGGTCGCCGCCGGCCCGCGCCAGCCGCACGGCCTGCGTGAACTCGCCGCGCGCCTCGTCGTCGCGCCGCCGCCAGAGCTGGCGTTCGCCGAGGAACAGCGCCGCGCGCGCCGCGTAGGCCGGCAGCGACAGCCGCACCGCCTCGCCGAGCGCGAAGCGCAGGTCCTGCGCGCCGTCGTCGTCGCCGATCGCGCAGCGGATCTGGCCGCGGTAGAGCGCGAGCCGCAGCCGCACGCGCGGCAGGTGGCGCGCGACCGGCATCTGCTCGACGCGCTGCAGCGTCTTGTAGGCGGTCGTGTAGTGGTGGCGCAGCGCCTCGATGCGCGCCAGGTCGATCAGCAGGTGGCAGCGCAGGTCCTCGATCGCGACCGGCAGGCGCTTCAGCGCCGACTGCAGGTGGCGCTGCCCTTCGGCTGCCTGGCCGAGGTAGAGCAGGATGCGGCCGTGCAGGCCGTGCGCGCGCGCCGCCAGTTCGTCGGCGCTCGCTTCGAGCCGCGTCGCCAGGTCGTCGTGGACCGATTCGAGCAGCGCGATCGCCGACACCAGGCGCCCGGCGTCGACCTCGAGCGCGGCCAGACCGGTGCGCGCCGCGGTCGACGCCTCGACGTCGCCGAGGTCGCGCGCCAGCCGCTCCGCCTGGCGGAACGTCGCGCTCGCCGGCCCCGGCTGCGCCGCGTTCTGCCGTGCGCGCCCGGCCAGCAGCAGGAAGCGCAGCCGCCGCGCGCGGTTGTCGGCGGTGTCGTCGACGTGGTCGAGGTGCAGCGTGAGCCGGCCGGCGATGCGCAGCGCGGTGCGGCGCGAGCCGGCGCGCACGCGTTCGTCGAGCGCGTCGAGCAGCGGATCGAGGCAGCCCTGGTGGTCGAGCGCCTGCGAGCGGTGCATGCCGATCGCGAACGGCTCGCGGCCGGCCCGCGCCAGCAGGTCGGCGGCGCGCAGGTGGAGCTGCTGGCGTTCGACCGGCGGCAGCTGCTCGAGCAGCGCGCGGCGGAAGTCCGGATGGCGGAACGTCACCTCGCCGGCCTGCGCGCGGACGATCCGGCCGCGGAACAGCGACAGCGTCTCGAGCACGGCCAGCTCCGGCGCGCGCACCAGCTCGGCCAGTTCACCGAGCGGACACGACAAGCCGAGCACCGCCGCCGGCTACGACCGCCGCTTCGTCGAGACCGTCCGCGGCCTCTGCCTCTACGTCGCGACGAAGCTCGGCGATCTGCTCGACGAGGTCGTCATCGTCGGCGGGCTCGTCCCGAGCCTCCTCATCGACCAGGGCGGCGTGGCCGACCTGCACGTCGGCACCGCGGACCTCGACCTCGGCCTCGCGCTCGGGATCTTCGACCACCGGCGCTACGAGGCGCTGACGGAGCGCCTGCGCGGCGCCGGCTTCCGGCCCGACCGGAACGAGCGGGGCAACCCCACGCGCCAGCGCTGGATCATCGACGGGCCGCCCCCCGTCACC
>CAYMRG010000504.1:0-4322 GCA_964392555.1 uncultured candidatus Brocadiaceae bacterium | reverse complement strand
CGATCAGGCGCCGCGCCTCGTCGCGACGCCCGGCGCGACCAGCCAGCATGGCCACCACGCCGAGTGCGTCGGCTGCCGCGCCGAGCACGGCGGCGCTGCCGACGGCGTCGCGGCGGGCCGCACGAACGGCAGCGAGCAGCTCCGCCCCGAGCACGTCGAGGCGGGCCTGCAGCTCGACCCGGCGTTCGGCAGGTGTCGCCGGCGAGGCGACGAGCGCCGCCAGCAGGTCGGCCTCGTTCTGCAGGATCGTCAGCAGCGTCCGCCGCAGCGGCATTGCACTCGGCCAGATCGCGACCAGCGGGCGCAGCGACTCCGCCACGGACTCGAGTTCGGCCGCAGCCTCATCGCTGCGGCCGAGCGTGCGCAGGTAGCCGGCCACCACCACCGCCGCGCTGGCGTAGCTGTCACGCGTGGCGATGCGGCTCGGCCGCTCCTCCGTCGCCTCCTTCAGCAGCACCGTCGCCCGTCGGGCAAACTCCAGCCCGACCTCGGGATCGTCGGCGGCGGTGTAACTGTGGCTCAGCAGCCGGACGCCCAGTGCCGTTCGCTCGGCGTCGTCGCGGACCGCACAGGTGAGTGCGCGCCGCATCGTCGCGCGCTGGGCGGCGATGGCAGACCGCTGCCGATCCGCAGCCCCCTCGCCGCCGATCTGCGCGAGCCGGCCCTGGCAATCGGCCAGCGCCTGCAGTTCGGCGACTCCGCCAGTGGCGTCGGCGAGCGCTTCGCGCAACGGCAGCGCGCGTTCGATCAGCGCCAGCGCCGCCACCGGGTCCTGGCTCCGTATCAGCACGCAACGACGTTCGAGCCCGTCGGCGAATCGCGCCTGCAGGGCGCGCAACCGCTGCGGCAGCGGCGGTTCGTCGCCGACCTCGGCGAGCGCCGCGGCGAGCTCGCTCGCGTAGGCCGCGGGCCCGAGGTCCCGCTGCTGCAGCAACGCCAGCGCCAGGCGCGCGTCGAGGCGCGCGAGCATGAACCGATCGCGGTCGAACGCGATCGTCGCGGCCACGTCGACCGCGAGCAGGGTCAGCGCCTTGCGCAGCAGCGAGGCGGTACGCTCGAAGTCGAGGAAGCGCCAACGCAGCATCGCCGCCTGGGTCAGCGTCTCGGCGAGCGTCAGCCGCGCCGCCGGCTCGCCCGGGTTGCTGCCGATCAGCGTGTCGAGGAAGCCGCCGGTCTGCTCGAGCAGGCGTTCGCTGAAGCCGCGCAGGTCCGGGACCTCGTCGAGCCGTTCGTCGGCGACGTGCTGGACGATGCCGTTCAGCGCCGCGGCCGCGACCTCGACGTTGGTCCGCGCGCGCGCCATCTCGCGATCGCGTTCGCCGATCGTCGCCTGCAGCTCGCGGTTGAGCGCGCGCTCGCGCAGCGCGATGACCAGCGGCGTCGCGACCAGCGCGAGCGCACCGACGGTCGCGGCCGCGGTCAGCGCGCGGTGCCGCTGGGCGAAGCGCCGCAGCCGCACGCCGACGCCCGGCCGCCGCGCCGCGATCGGCCGGTGCGTCAGCAGGTTGTCGAGATCGCGCAGCAGCGCGCTGGCGCTCGGATAGCGCCGCGCCGGCACCGGGTCGAACGCGGTCAGGCAGACCGTCTCGTAGTCCCACGGCACCTGCGCGTTCCATCGCGACGGCGGCGTCGGTGCGCCTTCGAGGATGCGCCGCGCGACGACGTCGTAGGACGTGCCGGCGAACGGTTCGCGCAGCGTCAGCAGCTCGTAGAACAGCACGCCGAGCGCGTAGACGTCAGCGCGTTCGTCGACGGCCGCGTGCTCGCCGCGCAGCTGCTCGGGCGCCATCGCGTGCAGCGTGCCGACCTGCGCACCGGTGCGCGTCAGCGGCGCCGCGTCGCGCGCGTGCGCGAGACCGAAGTCGAGCACGACGACGCGACCGTCCGGACGCAGCATCGCGTTGGCCGGTTTGAGGTCGCGATGCAGCACGCCGTTCGCGTGGGCGTGGGCGACCGCGCGCGCCATCTGTTCGACCAGCCGCGCGCACGCCTCCAGCCACGTGCCGCGCGCCAACGGCGGCACGTCGGCGGCGTCGACGTCATCGACCCGCGCCGCGAAGGCCGCCCACATGTCGGCGCCCGTCAGCCGCGTGACGTCGCGGCCGCGCAGGTCGGCGAGCAGGTCCGCGAGCGTCGCGCCGACGACGCGCTCCATCGCGAAGAACGGGATGCCGCCCGCTTCGCCGACCATGTGGATCGCGACGATGCCCGGATCATTGAGCCGCGCCACGGCCTCGACCTCGCGGCGGAAGCGTTCGCGCGCGCCGGGGAAGTAGAGCTGTTCGGGCCGCACGAGCTTCAGCGCGACCTCGCGGCCGAGCGACTCCTGCACGGCAAGGTAGACGACGCCCATGCCGCCGGCGCCGAGCCGCCGCACCAGGCGGAAGTCGCCGAGCCGCTCCGGGATGGCTTCATGGTCCACGCCCGCCGGGGGGTCGACGGCGGCCAGCAGACCCGCCGCCTGCAGCTTGGCCAGCCGTTCGCGCAGCGCCGGCGCGAACGCCGCATGTTCGGCGAGCAGCGGTTCCGCGGCCGCGAGCCCGCCTTCGGCCACGCGCTCGAGGACCTCGGCCAGCAGCTCCTGCAGCCTCGCCTCGTCGCGCGCGGGATCGGGCATCAGCGCCCCAGCTTGAGGATCTTCTCGACGACGTTGGTCGTCGACCGGCCCGCGACCAGCGGCACCAGCACGACCTGGCCACCGTGCGCTTCGACCCATTCGCGGCCGACGACGCCCTTGTCGCGCCAGTCCTCGCCCTTGACGAGCACGTGCGGCGTGACGGACTCGATCAGCTCCTTCGGCGTCTCGGCGTCGAATGCGACCACGTAGTCGACGGCCTGCAGCGCCGCGAGCACGGCGGCGCGGTCGTCGAGCGTGTTGATCGGCCGGCCCGGGCCCTTGTTCTGCCGCTGCACCGACGCGTCGGTGTTGATGCCGACCATCAGCGCGTCGCCGTACGAGCGCGCCTTGGCGAGGTAGTCGCAGTGGCCGGCGTGCAGGATGTCGAAGCAGCCGTTGGTGAACACCAGCCGCCGCCCTTCGGCGCGCAGCTTGCTGCCGATCTCGACGGCCTGCTCGGGCGTGACGACCTTGCCGCCTTCGGCCGACGACGTCTCGCCGAGGCGCGCGAGGATCTCGCGGCGACTCGGCGCCCATGTGCCGAGCTTGCCGACGGTGATGCCGGCGGCGTGGTTGGCGAGGCGCAGGCTGTCGGCGAGCGACACGCCGGCGGCGCGGCAGAACGTCAGCACCGCGACCACCGTGTCGCCGGCACCCGTGACGTCGAACACCTGGCGCGCCTCGGTCGGGATGATGCGGTGGCTGCCGTCCTCGGTCTCGAAGAAGATGCCGTCCTTGCCGAGCGTGATCACCGCGGTCTTGATGCCGGTGATGTCGCGCAGGCGACGCGCCGCCGCGTGCAGGTCGTCGGTGCCGCGGATCTGGATCCCGGTCGCGGCCTCGGCTTCTTCGCGGTTGGGCGTCAGCAGGTCGACGCCCCGATAGATCGAGTAGTCCTTGCCCTTCGGATCGACGACCGTGACGCCGCCCTGCGAACGCGCCGCCGCGATCGCCGCCTGGATGATCTTGGGCGTCAGCACGCCCTTGCCGTAGTCGCTGAGCAGCACGCTCTTCCACGGGAACGGCCGCTGCTCGAGCAGCGCCAGCATGCGGCGTTCGGCGTCGCCGCCGACCGGCGCGCGGCTCTCCTCGTCGACGCGCAGCACCTGCATGGTCTTGGCGACGTAGCGCGTCTTGCGCGTCGTCGGCCGCGTCGGATCGACGACCAGCGCCTGCGTGTCGATCTCGGCGTCGCCGAGCAGCCCGCGCAGGCGACGCCCGGCCTCGTCGTCGCCGATCGCGCCGAGCACCGACGCCGACGCGCCGAGCTCGCGCAGGTTCGCGGCGACGTTGCACGCGCCGCCGAGCAGGTAGCGTTCGCTGGCGAAGTCGAACACCAGCACCGGTGCCTCCGGCGAGACGCGGCTGGCCTTGCCGTCGGCGTAGCGGTCGAGGATCAGGTCGCCGACGACCAGGATGCGCGTGTCGGGCAGTCCGGCCAGCAGGTCGGCGAGGCGACGGTTCTCGGTGTTGCTCATCAGCGGGGCTCCTGCAGGCAGCCGCGCGCCTCGGCCGTGCACAGGATCGCCTGGTGCAGCAGCGGCAGCACGATCTCGTGCATCGCGATGACGGACTTGCCTTCCTTGGGCGGGCGCTGCACGACGTTGGTGACGGCGCGGTACTGCTGGATCATGTCGAAGTTGCAGGTCAGGAAGTCGGCGCCGAGTTGGCCGCGGTTGCGCGCGATCGACACCGCCTTGAGGAA
>CAYMRG010000503.1:0-4324 GCA_964392555.1 uncultured candidatus Brocadiaceae bacterium | reverse complement strand
GTCGAGATCCAGGTGCCCGAGCGGTTCACCGGCGATGTCGCCGGCAACCTGTCCGGCTCGCGTGGCCGGATGTCCGGTATGGAGATCAAGGACGGGATGCAGGTGATCACCGCGCAGTGCCCGATGAGCTCGATGCTCGACTTCTCGACGCAGCTGCGGTCGATCACCGCCGGCGAGGGCTCGTTCGCGATGCACTTCGCGCACTACGAGGCCGTGCCGCCGAACGTGCAGCACGAGATCGTGCAGAAGCGCAAGGCGATCGTCGACCAGCACCACGCCGAGCACAAGTAGGCCGCGGGCCGCCAGCCGCGGCGCCGCGCGGCGGGTGCGCTCAGCGCGTGCCCGCCGCGGTGGCTGCCTGCAGCTTCACGGCGAGTTCCCGGCGGAACTGCAGGCCGCCGGGATTGCGGTCGCTGCCGTAGGGGACGTCGCCGGCGAGCAACCTGCGGTAGTCGCGCAGCAGCTCGCGCGCGAGCGTGTGCTCCGGCTCGACGCGCAGCAGTTCGGCGACCAGGCGCTCGCCGGGGGCGAGCTGGTCCGCTCGCTCCGCCGGCGACAGCCGGTCGCCGGCGAACTGCACGTAGGTCAGCAGCGAACCCGCGTACTCGAGCTGAGCCGGCGTCGACTTCGGCCGGGCTTCGTAGCGGGTGCGCGCCGGCACCACGGCGAGCGCGAGTTCGCGCACCTGCTCGTCGAAGTCGCAGCGCAGCTCGGCGAGGTGCGCGCGCAGGCCATGCAGGGCGCGTTCGCCGGAGAGGTTGTGCGACGACTTCGGTTGCAGCCGACGCAGCATCGCCAGCAGCTCGTCGCGGCGGGCCAGCAGCGCCTCGGCCTCGGTGAACCGGTAGTCGTCGATCGCGAACGCCGCGAGCCGGTCGCAGCTCCAGCCGAGGTCGTCGAGGCAGTCGCCGTTCGCCGGGTTGGCGGCGACCAGCGCCTCGTAGGCGGCGTGGGCGAGCCGGTAGCGGCGCAGCGCCTCGGCGCGCTGGCCGAGCTGCTTGTCGGCGTCGCCGATCAGCACCTGGGCCGTCGCCAGGCGACCGCGGTCGAGCACCGACAGGTCGCCGTGGGCGAGTGCGCGCTCGAGCGCTGTGAGGCTGCGCGCGCGCAGCGAACGGCTCGCCTCGACCTCGTTGCGTTCGAGGGCGATGTCGCCGAGCTGCCGCAGGATCTCGGACTGGCAGTCGAGCGTCGCGCGGTCGTCGGGCCGCAGCGCCAGCAGGTCGTCGACGCGCGCCAGCAGCTCGGTCAGCGCCTTCCGTCGCACCTCGCTGGTGCCGGCCAGGTTGACGAGCTGGCCGGTGACCTGCTCGACCGAGATGCGGGCGATGGCGAGCGCGTGGTCGAGGTCGGTGCGGGAACGCGCGACGCTGGTCCAGGCGAGGCCGAGCGCGACCGGCGTGGCGACCGCGGCCAGCGCGGCGGTGGCGAACCGCAGCTTGTCGCGGCGGGCGAAGCAGCGCAGCCGGTAGAGCGCCGATGCCGGGCGAACCGAGACCGGTCGCCGTCCGAGCGCCGCGGTGAGGTCGGCGGCGAACGCGTCGGCGCTGGCGTAGCGCGCGTCGCGCGACGGCTCGCGCGCGTGCGCCACGACCTGCGCGAGGTCGCCGGTCGTCGCCTCGCCGAGCAGTTCGCCGGCGATCACGCCGAGCGCGTAGACGTCGCTCGGCGGGCCGAGGTCCGGTTCGCCGGCGAGCTGCTCGGGGCTCATGTAGGCCGGCGTGCCCGACAGGGCGGGACGACCGACCTCGTCGGGCAGCCGGGCGATGCCGAAATCGAGCACGCGCGGGCGGGGCCGCCCGTCGCCGGTCTCGACCAGGATGTTGTCGGGCTTGAGGTCGCGGTGGATCACGCCGCGGCGGTGCGCGGCCGACACGGCGTCGCAGACGTCGACCAGCACGCCGATCCGCTGGCGCAGCGACGGCGTGGTCGCCGCGACCCAGCGGCGCAGCGGCTGGCCGTCGACGAACTCCATCGCCAGGAACGGCACGGTCTGGCCGTCGCACTCGGCGGTGCCGGCGTCGTACAGGTGCGCGATGCCCGGGTGGCGCAGCAGCAGCAGCGCGCGCAGCTCGCGGTCGAGGTGGGCGAGGCGCGAGGTCGCCGAGCCAGCGCCGGTCATCAGCTTGACGGCGACGGTGCGCCGGTTGTCGAGCTGTTCGGCGCGGTAGACGACGCCCATGCCACCGGCGCCGATCTCGTGCAGCAGGCGGTAGCGGCCGAACGTCGCCGGCAGGCTGGCGAACGGGCGCGGCGTGCGCGGCCGGGTGGTCGGCGCCGGCAGGTCGCCGGTCTGGCCGGTGATGGCGTCGTGGGCGAGCAGGGCCTCGACCTCGCCGCGCAGCCCGGGCTCGTCGGCGCACGCCTCGTCGAGGACCGCGGCGCGGCGCGGCGGCGGCAGGTCGGCGACGCGGCGGAACAGCTCGAGGGCGCGGGCACCGGGCCTCACGCCGGGCCGCCCGCGGCGGCGAGATCTTCCTCGCCGGACAGCGCCGTCCGCAGCCAGGCCATCGCCGCCTTGCGGTCGCGGCGCACGGTGCGCTCGCTCTTGCCGAGCAGCCCCGCGATCTGCGCCAGGTCCAGCCCGCCGTAGCGCTCGAGCCGGACGAGCTGGGCCAGGTCGGGGGCGATGCGGTCGAGCTCGCAGAGCTTGGCGTCGAAATCGAGCAGGCGGTCGACGTCGCCGACGGTCGACGGCAGCTCGTCGACGTCGGTGTCCGGATCGACGCGGCGCGCGCGCTTGTCGGCGGCCCGGGCCCGGGCGTGGTCGATCAGCACCCGGCGCATCGTCCGCGCCGCCATGCGCGCGAAGTCGACCGGCGACCGCAACGTCGCGTCGTCGCGCTGCCACAGGCGGAGCCAGGCCTCGTGGACCAGCGCCGTCGCCTGCAGCGTGTGGCCCGTGCGTTCCCTGCCCAGGTAGCTGTCCGCGATCAGCCGCAGCTGCGCGGTCACGGCGGCCCAATCGAGGTTGTCGGAATTCTCCACGGTGCTTCCCGGGACGAGACGAAGCGAAGCGTAGGCGATGCCGGCCGGCCGGCAAGCGGTGCGCAGGGGAAGCCCGGGTAGTCCCCAGGACGGGCCATGGCTTCGGCCTCAATCCCGGTGCGGTCGGAGGCCGATAGGGATGCGACCGGCGCAGCGGCCGGCGCGATCAGGAGAACCTATGGTCTCGATGGAAGAACTGCTGAACCTGATGGTCCAGCGCGGTGGGTCGGATCTTCACCTGTCGGTCGGCGCCCCGCCCAAGATCCGCATCGACGGCAAGCTCATCGACACCGAGTACGAGCCGCTGATGCCCGAGGCGACCAAGAAGCTGGTCTACTCGGTGCTCGGTGCCGACCAGGTGGCCAAGTTCGAGAAGAACCTCGAGCTCGACTTCTCGTTCGGCGTCGCCAACCTCGGCCGCTTCCGCACCAACGCGTTCATCCAGCGCGGCTCGGTCGCCGCGGTGCTGCGCGTGATCCCGTTCGAGGTCTACGACTTCCAGACCATCGGTCTGCCGGTCAAGGTCTGCGAATACATCTGCAACCTGCCGCGCGGCCTCGTGCTGTGCACCGGTTCGACGGGCTCGGGCAAGTCGACGACGTTGGCCTCGATGGTCAACTACATCAACGAGTCGCGCCAGAGCCACATCGTCACGATCGAGGACCCGATCGAGTTCCTGCATCGCAACAAGGGCTGCCTCGTCAACCAGCGCGAGGTCGGCGGCGACACGCTCGGCTTCGAGAAGGCGCTGAAGTCCGTGCTGCGTCAGGATCCCGACATCGTGCTGGTCGGCGAAATGCGCGACCTCGAGACGATCGAGGCGGCGCTGACGCTCGCCGAGACCGGTCACCTGACGTTCGCCACGCTGCACACGTCCGACGTCCAGCAGACCGTCAACCGCATCGTCGACGTGTTCCCGGCGCACCAGCAGCAGCAGATCCGCACGATGCTGTCGTTCACGCTGCAGGCCGTGCTCTGCCAGCAGCTCGTGCCGCGCATCCACGGCAAGGGCCGCGTGCTCGCCGCCGAGATCATGATCGTCAATCCGGCGATCCGCGCGCTGATCCGCGACAACAAGGCGCACCAGATCATGTCGACGATCCAGACCGGCGGCGCGGTCGGCATGCGGACGATGAACCAGTCGCTGTTCTCGCTGTTCAGCCGCAGGCTCATCTCGCAAGAAGACGCGATCGGCCGGTCGAGCGAGCCGGACGAGCTGAAGATGATGATGGAAGGCCGCACGCCGATGGGCGGATCGGCCAACGTCGGCAACCGGTGACACGGTGTCGTCCGGCAGCTTCTGCCTCACCGGCGCAGGCTGGTACCGGGCGGACGA
>CAYMRG010000502.1:0-4345 GCA_964392555.1 uncultured candidatus Brocadiaceae bacterium | reverse complement strand
GTCGGGCCGCGACTCCTGGAAGTCGGTGACCATCTGGTCGCGCTCCTTCTGCGAGACGCCGCCGTGCAGGAACAGCACGCCGGTCCCGTGCAGGTTCTCGAAGTGCGTCTTCAGCAGCGAGCCCATCTCCTTGAACTGCGTGAAGACCAGGCAGCGATCGCCTTCGTCGACCGCTTCCTCGATCATCTCGGTCAGCAGGTCGAGCTTGCCCGAACGGCTCGGCAGCGTGCTGCCGTCCATCAGGTAGTGCGCCGGGTGGTTGCACACCTGTTTCAGGCGCAGCAGCGTCGTCAGGATCGCGCCGCGGCGCTGGATACCTTCGGCGGCCTTCTCGACCTCCTGCAGCCCCTTGCGGACCACGGACTCGTAGAGGATCGCCTGCTCGCGCGACAGGGCTGCCGAGACGATCTGTTCGGTCTTCTCCGGCAGGTCGGCGACGATCTCGGGGTCGGTCTTGAGGCGGCGCAGCACGAATGGCCGCACCAGCCGCGCCAGCGCCGACATCGAACCCTGGCGACGCTGCTTGACGATCGGATGCTCGAGCGTCTGCGTGAACTGCGTCCGCGAGCCGAGCAGGCCTTCGTTGAGGAAGTCCATGATCGACCACAGGTCGAGCGGCCGGTTCTCCAGCGGCGTGCCGGTCAGCGCGAGCCGGAAGTAGCCCTTGAGCTGCCGCGCGACCTTGGATTGGCGCGTGGTCGGGTTCTTGATGTTCTGGGCTTCGTCGAGGATCACGCCGTCGAAGGTGACGGCCTGCATGATCTCCTCGTCGCGCTGCAGCAGGTTGTAGCTGGTCAGCATCACGTCGCAGTCGGAGACGACCTGCGAGAACTCGTCGGCGGTCGCGGCGCGCCCCTTGCCGTGGTGCAGCACGACGCGCAGCGTCGGCCCGAAGCGGTGGATCTCGCGGCGCCAGTTGCCGAGCACCGACACCGGGCAGACGATCAGGATCGCGGTCTTGCTGTTGCGCTGCTTGCGCCAGTCGAGCATCACGACGATCGCCTGCACGGTCTTGCCGAGACCCATGTCGTCGGCGAGGCACGCGCCGAAACCCTGGTCGACGAGGTAGTGCATCCAGGCATGACCGCGCGCCTGGTAGGGGCGCAGCTCGCCGAGGAACTCCTTAGGCGTCGGCCGATTCTCGACGCCGCGCGCCTGCTCGAGGTTGAGCAGCAGGTTCTCGAGCCGCGGCGTGCTCGCGATGGTCTCCATCGCGAGGCCGTGCAGGTGCGACGCGCCGCCGAGGCGCAGACGGAGCGCTTCGAAGAAGCTGATCCGCTCGCCGCCCTCGGCCATGCGCTTCTTGAAGTCGCGCAGCGCGTCGCGATCCTTCGGCGACAGCAGCACCGGGCGCCGGTCGATGAACACCAGCGGCGTCTTCGCGTCGACCAGCTGGTCGAACTCGGACTGCGACAGCTCGATGTCGCCGAGCGCCAGGCTCCAGCGGAACTCGAACCACGGCCGCGGGTCGTTGGGCTGCCCCTTGCCCTCGACGATCGCGACGCGCGCCGACAGGCGCTGCATCGCCTCGACGCCCGGCAGCGTCAGCTCGAACCCCTCGGTCTCGAGCAACGGCATGTGGTCGAGGATCTGGTCGAGCTCCTGGCGCGTCAGGCTCGCGCGGCCATCGCTGAGGTTGCGGGCGCGGCGCAGCGCCGGCACCTTCTCGGCGACGCGGTCGATCGTCTGCTCGACGCGGTGGATGCACTCGCTCGCGATCTCGTTGGGGAACGGTGACGCGGCGAGACGCTGGTGCAGGCTCTCGATCGTCTCGGTGAAGGCGATCGTCGGGATCGGCCGCACCAGGATCTGCAGCCCCCACGGCGCGCCCTCCTCGAGCGGCTGGTCCGGAACCAGGATCTCGAGCACGGGCACCATCGTCGTCTGCCAGAAATCCTTCGGCAGGCGCTCGGCCTTGTCGAAGCGCGGCTGCGGCGGCGTGCCCGCGGCGGCGCGTGCCTGCACGAGCTGGTCGAGCGCGTGGCCGATGAAGCTGACGACGAAGTTGCGCTGCGTGACCGCGTAGACCGGATCGTCGGGCACCGCGAAGCGCGCGGTGCACAGGCTGCCGGGCACGATCTCGGCGATCGCCGCCAGCACCCATTGCGTCTCGCTGCTCCAGTGCGGTGCGAACTGCAGCACGCCCGGCTGCGGCGCCGGCGCGAAGTCGCCGCGTTCGACGAGGCGCAGCACCAGCCGGCTCGCGGCGGCCAGTGCGCGCAGGGCCGGCTCCTGCGTCGCCGGGTCCATGCCCGCGAGCCAGGTCACCGCATCGGCGAGGCGCAGGCCGCGCGCGGGGATCGTCCAAAGCGCCGGGGCGACGCGTTCGCCCGGGCGGTCGCGGTCCTCCTCGTCACCGGTGCCGGGCGTCGCCAACGGCCGCAGTGACGACTCTTCGGTCGGCACCAGGACCTGCGCCTCGACCGGCTCGAGGCGCGCGAGCAGCTCGGGCGCAAGGCTTCCGGTCACGCCCGCCTGACCGTCGTCGGCCCAGAGAGCGATCCGGGCGTCGGCCGGTTGCCGGGAGTGGAGGTAGGCGGCGTGCAGGTTACTGCTTCTCGTGCGTGGGGTCGTGCGGTGGGTGGACCCACTGCTTGTCGACCGGGGTCTTCACGACGTGCCACTGGTTGTCGTAGCGACGCGTCGCCTGGTCGGAGAGCGTGAAGATGAACAGCAGCGACAGGAACAGGAACGAGCTGAGGAAGACGATCTTGTTGATCGCCGTGTCCCACTTCAGGTGCATGAAGAACGCCATGACCAGCGAGGCCTTGATGCTCGCGATCACCATGGCGATCAGCAGGTTGGCGGCGCCGAAGTCGACGCGCGAGGCCGCGACCGTGATGACCGTGAGGATCAGCAGCGCGATCAGCACGTTCATGAACATCGCCGAGCTGGAGACGTGGTGGTGGCCCATCTGCAGCTCACCGGGAGCGTGGGCGTGACCGTCGTCGTGGGCGTGAGCAGCCATCAGGACACCAGGTAGAGCAGGGGGAAGAGGAAGATCCAGATCAGGTCGACGAGGTGCCAGTAGAGGCCGACCAGGTCGACCGGCAGGAAGTAGCCCGCGTGGAAGCGGCCCTTGGCGGTGCCCTTCATGACCCAGAGGATCAGACCCGCGCCGATCACGACGTGCAGGCCGTGGATGGCCGTCATCGTCAGGTAGATCGCGAAGAACAGGTGCCCGTGCGGCACGTTCGCCATCACACCGTGGTAGTCCTTGAACCACGGCAGCTGGCCGGTCGCCTCGTCGTACGGGTGGAACAGCTCCGAGAAGACGATCAGGCCGTGCTCGTTCTTCGCCTTGTACTCGAAGAACTTGATGACCATGAAGGTCGCCGCGCCGATCACGGTCAGCGCCAGGAACATCAGCGTCTTCTGCTTCTGGCTGGTCTGCGCCGAGCGCACGCCCATCGCCATCGTCCACGAGCTGATCAGCAGCACGCAGGTGTTGAGCGCGCCGAGCTGCCAGTTGAGCTGCTTGCAGCCCTGGTGGAAGGTCTCGGGGTAGGCCTGGTGGTAGTAGAAGTAGCCGGCGAACAGGCCGCCGAAGAGCAGGATTTCCGTGGCCAGGAACAGCCAGAAGCCGAGCTTCGCCGCCTGGAACTCCTGCACCGGCGTGTCGAAGTGGTGGGCCACCGTGTGTGGCTGGAACTCGGGCCCCGGAGCCGGGATCACTACCGAGTGGTGTCCGTCGTGACTCATGCTGGAATCCTGTGCGGTGGCGCTGCGGGTCGCGGCGTGGGTTCGGTGGCGTCCTGGATCAGTTCGCCGGGGTGCGGAGCGACTCGAGGTCGAGCGTCGAGTAGTCGTAGACCTCGGTCGTCACGACCGGCGGGTGGTCGAAGTTCTCGAGCGGCGGCGGCGTGGGCGACTCCCAGTCGAGCGTGACGCCACCCCACTGGTTCTTCATCGCCGGCGCGCCACGGAACAGCGACGCGACCAGGTAGTAGACCATCAGTGCGACGCCGCAGCCGAGCGTCATGGCGCCGATCGTCGAGGCGCGGTGGAAGTCGACGTAGTCGTCGACGTAGACGGCGTAGCGGCGCGGCATGCCGCGGCTGCCCATGATGAACTGCGGGATGAACGTCAGGTTGAAGCCGACGAAGATGATGCCGCAGGCGATCTTGGCCAGCGTCTCGTTGTACATCACGCCGAACATCTTCGGCCACCAGTGATGCAGGCCGGCGAAGAACGCCAGCGCGATCGAACCCATCATCACGTAGTGGAAGTGCGCGACGACGAAGTAGGTGTCGTGCAGATGGATGTCGACGTTGAGCGAGCCGAGGATCACGCCCGTGAGGCCGCCGATCGCGAAGATGATCAGGAACGCGAGCGTGTAGAGCAT
>CAYMRG010000501.1:3573-4353 GCA_964392555.1 uncultured candidatus Brocadiaceae bacterium | reverse complement strand
CATCATCAAGCTGCCGAACATCTCGGCGTCGGTGCCGCAGATGAAGGAGGCGATCGCCGAGCTGCAGGCGCACGGCTACGCGGTGCCCGACTATCCCGAGAACCCCGCCACCGACGCCGAGAAGGACGCGAAGGCGCGCTACGACAAGGTCAAGGGCTCGGCGGTCAACCCGGTGCTGCGTGAAGGCAACTCCGACCGCCGCGCGCCGAAGGCCGTGAAGGCCTACGCGCGCTCGCACCCGCACTCGATGGGCAAGTGGCAGAAGGACAGCAGGACGCGCGTCGCGTGCATGGCGGCCGACGACTTCTTCCACAGCGAGAAGTCGGTGACGGTGCCGGCCGCGACCAGCGTGCGCATCGAGTTCGTCGGCGCCGACGGTTCGCTCCGCGTGCTCAAGGACAAGACCGCGCTGCAGGCCGGCGAGATCCTCGATGCGACGCGGCTGAGCAAGCGGGCGCTGGTCGCCTTCTACGAGCAGCAGATCGCCCGCGCCAAGGCCGACGGCGTGCTGTTCTCGCTGCACCTCAAGGCGACGATGATGAAGGTCAGCGACCCGATCCTGTTCGGGCTCGCGGTGCGCACGTTCCTGAAGCCGCTGCTCGCCAAGCACGGTGCCCTGTTCGCGAAGCTCGGCGTCGACTTCGACAACGGCATCGGCGACCTGATGGAGAAGCTCGGCAAGCTGTCCGACGCCGAACGCGCGGCGGTCGAGGCCGACCTGAAGGCCGCCTACGCGGCCGGGCCGGGCGTGGCGATGGTCGACAGCGACCACGGCATCAC
>CAYMRG010000501.1:0-3563 GCA_964392555.1 uncultured candidatus Brocadiaceae bacterium | reverse complement strand
TGCCGTCCGACGTCATCGTCGATGCGTCGATGCCGGCGATGATCCGCGCCGGCGGCAAGATGTACGACGCCCAGGGCAAGCTGCAGGACACGCTCGCCGTGATCCCGGACAGCTCGTACGCCGGGGTCTACACGACCATGGTCGACTGGTGCCGCGAACACGGCGCGCTCGATCCGGCGACGATGGGCTCGGTGCCGAACGTCGGCCTGATGGCTCAGGCGGCCGAGGAATACGGCTCGCACAACAAGACGTTCCGCATGCCCGGTGCCGGCCGCGTGCGCGTCGTCGACGATGGCGGCAAGGTGCTGCTCGAACACGCGGTCGAGGAAGGCGACGTCTGGCGCGCCTGCCAGACGCGCGACGCGGCGGTGCAGGACTGGGTCAAGCTCGCGGTCAACCGCGCGCGGCTCAGCCAGACGCCGGCGGTGTTCTGGCTCGATCGCCAGCGCGCGCACGACGCGCAGGTGCTGCAGAAGGTCGAGCGCTACCTCGCCGACCTCGACACCAGGGGGCTCGACATCCGCGTGCTCGCGCCGGCCGATGCGTGCCGCCACGCGCTCGAACGGATCGTCAAGGGCCAGGACACGATCTCGGTCACCGGCAACGTCCTGCGCGACTACCTGACCGACCTGTTCCCGATCCTCGAGGTCGGCACCAGCGCCAAGATGCTGTCGATCGTCCCGCTGATGAATGGCGGTGGCCTGTTCGAGACCGGCGCCGGCGGTTCGGCGCCCAAGCACGTCGAGCAGTTCCAGAAGGAGAACTACCTGCGCTGGGACAGCCTCGGCGAGTTCTTCGCGCTGGCGGCGTCGTTCGAGCACCTCGCGATCGTGCAGCGCTACGCGCGCGCCAAGGTGTTCGCCGACACGCTCGACCAGGCCAACGCGGCGTTCCTCGAGAACGACAAGAGCCCGGGCCGCAAGCTCGGCACGATCGACAACCGCGGCAGCCACTTCTACCTGGCGATGTACTGGGCGCAGGCGCTGGCGGCGCAGACCGAGGACCAGGAGCTGGCGGGCACGTTCGCGCCGGTCGCGGCCGAGCTGGCGGCGAACGAGGCGAAGATCGTCGCCGAGCTGCTGGCCGTGCAGGGCAAGCCGATCGACGTCGGCGGCTACTACCAGCCCGACGACACGCGCGCCGACGCGGCGATGCGGCCGAGTGGCACGTTCCGGGCGATCTTGGCCAAGTTGTGATTCGGGCCAAGCTGTGATCCGGGCCAAGCTGTGAGTCGGGCCAAGCCGTGGTAGGGGCTTGCGCGGGCCGCACGCGCGCGACAGCATTCCGCGCCATGCCCCTTCGACCGGGATCGACTCGCCGCCCTCACACCTGAGGTCGGCCTCGGCGCTCGCGCGGAGCCACGTTCCGCGTCGCCGAGGGGGCGGGGCCGGTCGGTCCCAACCACACGGAACGGTAGGCGTTCCGGGTTCCTCGCGACGCGCTGCTTGTCCCGCCGGCAAGTCAGTCGCAACGCTCTCGAGGAACCACATGCCCAACCGACACCGCTTCGTCACCGCCACCGCGTGCCTTCTGGCGCTCGCTGCCACCGCTGCGGCGCAGAACTGCTACGACTCACAGCACCAGTGCTTCACCTTCGGGCCGACGCCCGAAGCCGACGTCGGCAAGATCGACACCGACGGCGCGCTGGAGCTGCGCTCGGCCAAACTGTCGATCGAAGGCGACATCCGCCTGCGCCTGCGCACCGGCGATACCCGCTCCAACCACGCCTACAACGGCACCGCCGACCAGCAGGCGACGCGCGCCCGCGTCCGCATGCGCTACCAGGCCAACGAGCACGTCTACGCGCTCGCCGAGCTGAACTTCGCCGAGACCTGGGCCGGCTCGGAGAGCTACTCGGACGCGCTCGCCGGTGAGGACTTCAACGGCCTGTCGCAGTTCTACGTCGACGCCGACGACATGCTCGGCTTCGGCGACCACTGGCGCATCGGCCGCAGCGAGTACATCCTCGGCAACGGGCTGATCCTCGGCTCGTGCGACTTCCTGCAGCGGCCTGGCACGTTCACCGGCGCGTGGTTCTCGCGCGCGTTCGGCCCGCACCACGTCGAGTTGTTCGTGTTCGACGACTACGGCCCGCTGCAGGCCGAGCACCCTGGTGTCCGCTACATCGGCGGCACCGGCAAGATCGACCTCGACGAGCCGACTGGCGGGCTGCTGGCGGCGGTGTCGCCCTACTTCATGATGGGCACCGACGATGGCGACGAGATCCCGACCACGTCCAATCGCACCGAGGACGATGCCTGGGCCGGCCTCGACGCCAAGGGCACGCTGCCCGAAGCGATCACCTGGCACGGCGAATACGCGCATCGCTTCGTCGATGGCGCCGAGGACCGGACCGGCTGGCGGGTCGGCATCGCCAAGAAGGTCGGGTGGTTCGACGGCGTGCTCGACACGCTCTCGCTCGACCACACCGATGCCGACGGCAAGCTGGACGTCGGCAATCCGGCGGACTTCAACACGGCGGGTCTGCTGCACCAGTACGGCGGCGCCTGGCGCAGCGACATGCAGACGACGCAATTGGGCATCGGCCTCGCGCCGGGCCTCGACACGGACGTGTTCGTCAACCTGCTGGCGATGGACCGGCGCGGCACGTCGACGCAGCTCGGCGAGTACGAGGCCGATCTCGTCGTGCGGCGCAAGTTCGCCAGCGGTGTGTTCGTCTCGGCCGGCTACGGTGTCGACGACGACGTGCGCCAGGTCGGCTACTTCCAGCTCACCCTCAACTTCTGAACCGCGGATCAGGCGGAGAAAACCATGAGCAAGACGTTCTGCGTGACGATCACCGAATGCCGGAGCAACCCGGACAAGGCGACCGTCGGTTTCGTCGTCGCCAACGCGGCGCTCGGCAGCGAGAAGGACACGATGGTGTTCCTCAGCGTCGACGGCGTGTGGGCCGCGGTGAAGGGCGAGGTCGACAAGATCCAGGTCGGAGCGCCGTTCGCGCCGCTCAAGGAGCTGGTCGACAAGTTCCTCGCCAACGGCGGCAAGATCCTCGTCTGCAGCCCGTGCATGAAGAAGCGCGGCATCGGCGAGGACATGCTGGTGAAGGGCGCGGCGGCAGCCGGCGGCGCGGCCCTCGTCGAGTGGCTGGCCAACGGTTCGCCGTCGGTCGGCTACTGACGCACCGAAGCATCGGCGGGGCACGCAATGCTCGAACCCGAACAACTCGCCAGCCTGCCCGTCGACCACCTGCTCGACGGCGGCGCGCTCGACTGCGGCTCGGGGCTGGTGCTGCTGATCCGCGAGCACATGCTGCGGGTCCCTGTCGGCGGCGTGCTCGAGATGCGCAGCGTCGAGCCGACGGTGCGCGACGACCTGCCGTTGTGGTGCAAGATGGTCGGGCACGAGTTCCTCGGCGAGCTGGCGGGCGCCGGGGAGCGGCTGCGCCGCTACTTCGTGCGCCGCGGCGAGGGCGCCGCGGCCGCCGGCGACGAGACGGCGCTGGCGGCCGACCTGGAGCGTGCCCGCGCCTACGAATGGCGGCTGCGGGCGCGTTCGACCGCGCCGCTGGTGACCACGGTCTACTGCCGCAACAGCCAGTGGCA
>CAYMRG010000500.1:0-4356 GCA_964392555.1 uncultured candidatus Brocadiaceae bacterium | reverse complement strand
AGGATGCCGGCGATGTTGCGGACCGTCGCGGCGTCGAGCCCGGCGACTGCGGCGAGCGCCGCGCGGCTGGCGAACCCGCCGTTCTGCCGGCGGTGGTCGGCGATCGCCTGCGCCTGCTCGGCGGTGAGGCCTGGCACCAGCTCGAGCAGGTCGCGGCTCGCGGTGTTGAGGTCGCAGCCGATCTGGGCCAGGCACGAGGCCGTGACGTTGGCCAGCTCGCGCTGCAGCATGCCCTGGTGCACGTCGTCGAGCGTCTGGCCGAGCCCGAGCGTGCGCGGCTCCATGCGGGCCAGCTCGAGCAGCGGATCCTGCAGCCGGCGGCCGAGCGAGATCGCCGTGCGCACGCCGACCTCGACGCCGGGGATCGCCTTCTTGCCGGCGTTGCTGGTGGCGAAGATCGTCGCCGCCGCCTCGTCGACCGGCACGACCATCGGCAGCGGTGTCTCGCCGAGCGCCGTGCGCAGCTCCTGCACCAGGTGCTCGCTGCCGGCCTGGCGTCGCCCGTGCGGCACCGCGATCGCGGCCGGCGCCTCGGTCCTGACCAGTTCGGTGAGCCAGGCGAGAGCGCCCTGCTTCTGTTCGTCGGTTTCGAGCGGCAGCGTCTTGTGCTGCGCGACCGAACCGTCCTCGGCGAGCATCGCCGCCCAGGCGACCTTCTTGTTGGTGCGCAGCGCGAGCACCTTCTTGTGGCCGAGCGGCGGCGACAGCAGCTGCGAACGCAGGTTGCGCGAATAGGTGCGGACAGCCTCGCGGTCGGCCTTCTCCTTGAGGCGGCGCCGCACGTCCTTGCCGCAGAACTCCTGCAGCTCCTGGGCCGCCGCGTCGACCTCCAGCTGGTAGAACTCGTGCAGCGGCGTGCCGGCCTGCAGGTCGGCGCCGTGCAGCGCGCCGAGCAATTCGCGGTGGCGGCCCTCGGGCAGCGTCAGCTCGAGCTTCAGGATGCCTTCGCGCTCGGCGCGGCGCAGCGCCAGCATGCGGCCCGACGGGATGCGGCCGATCGGTTCGGCGAAGTCGAAGAAGTCGCGGTAGCGGGCGGCGGCGCGGTCCGAACCCGATGCGTCGGGGTTGACGGCGCGGGCGCGCAGGATGCCGCGGCGCAGCTCGTCGCGGAACGGCTGCCGCGTCGTCGGGTCGTGCGCGATGCGGTCGGCGAGGATGCGCAGCGCGCCCTCGAGCGCGGCCTCCGGCGAGTCGATGCCGTGCTCGGCCGACACGTAGGTCGCCGCGACCTCCTGCAGCGATTGCTCGCCGAGCTGGCGGTGCTGGATGGCCATCGCCAGCGGCATCAGGCCCTTCTCCTCCATCTGCATCGCCAGGCCGCGGCGCCGCGGCCGCATCGACTGGTAGAAGTCGTCGAGCAGGTCCTGGTCGACCGAGTCGGCGAGCAGCGCCTCCAGCTCGGGCGTGCGGCGGCCGCGTTCCTGGGCCTGCTCGAGGATCGTCTGGCGCCGCTGCTCCAGTTCGCCGAGCGCGTGCAGCCGTTCGCCGAGCGCGTGGACGCGGTCCTCGGGGAGGTTGCCGACCGACCAGCGGCGGTAGCGGGCGATGTAGGCGGGCGTGGCGCCGGCCTCGAGCAGTTCGACCACGGCCTGGATGGACTCGGGTGGACTGTCGAATTCGGCTTGGAGACGAGCGAGCGTGGCGGGGGATGCCATGGGTTGGTGACGAGCCGGGCGTGGTGGGCTCTGGGGGCGACCACGATAGCACGCACGCTGCGGCCCGCCAGCGGCGCGCGGTTGCCGTCGCGAAACGTGTTGCCAGAGGGGCACGGGCGGCCGAAGATCCGCGGCCGTCCGCGCACCCATGACCCGCACGCCAACGCCCGCCTGATGCCAGCCGCCGTCGACCTCGCGCGGATCGAGCGCGTCTTCGTGCGGGCGCCCAACTGGCTCGGCGACTTCGTCATGGCGTCCGGCGCCTTCGCCCGCATCCGTGCGGCGTTCCCGACGGCCAGGCTGACGGTCGGCCTGCGGCCCTACCTGCGGCCGCTGCTCGGCGGCACGGCGCTGTTCGACGATGTGGTCGATACGCCCAAGGCGAAGGGGCTCGGCGACCTCCGTCGCCAGGTGGCCGAACTGCGCACCCGGCGCCCGGACCTCGCGATCGTGCTGCCGAACTCGCCGGCCGCCGCGCTGGCACCGTTCCTGGCGCGGGTGCCGCTGCGGCTCGGCTACCGTCAGGGTCGGCCGTGGCTGGTCAACCTCGGGCCGCGCGCCCAGGTGCGGCGGCGCTGGTACCAGCGGCGCAACGGGCCGCGCCGGTGGCCGGTGCCGATGCCGCAGTACTACGACGACCTGCTCGACGCGATCGAGCTGCCGCCCGGCAGCCAGCATCCGCGCCTCGCCGTGGCCGCGGCCGAGGACGCATGGGTCGTCGACCACCTGCGGTCGCTCGGCGTCGGCCCCGCCGAACCGCTGCTGCTGCTGGTCGTCGGCGCCAACTTCGGCGCCAGCAAGCTGTGGCTGCCCGAACGCTTCGCCGAGGTCGCGCGCCACTTCCAGGAACGGCGCGGCATGCGCGCGCTGGTGCTGGTGGGGCCGGCCGAGGTCGAGCTCGGCGAGCGGATCGCCGCCGCCGGCGGCGCGATCGCGCTGTCGCGACCGGTGCTGCCGCTCGACAAGCTGAAGGCGCTGGTGCGCCGCGGCGCGCTGATGGTCACCGGCGACACCGGGCCGCGCCATCTCGCGGTCGCCTTCGATCGGCCGATCGTCTGCCTGATCGGGCCGAACGATCCGAACTACACGCGCTACTGCCTCGAGCACACGATCCTGATCCGCAAGGATCTGCCGTGTTCGCCATGCCAGCGCAAGGTCTGCCCGCTCGGCCACAACGCCTGCATGCGCGACATCACGGTCGCCGAGGTGATCGCCGCCGGCGAACAGCTGCTGGCCCGGCCGGCGCCACCGCCGACTCCGCTCGTCGCCGCCGTTGGGTAGCATGTCGGCGAGGCCGCCGCGGCTGTTACAGTCGCGGCCGGCGTCGCTATCCCGTCCGGTCCGATGTCCCAAGGCCCCTTCCAACTCGTCGTCACCCACGACGGCAAGTCCGAGACCCACGCCTTCCACCAGGACGTGGTGACGATCGGTCGTTCGCGCGACTGCGACCTGTTCCTGCCCGATCGCCTGATCTCGCGGCTGCACTGCCGCATCGAACGCGCCGACGGCACGTTCGCGCTGGTCGACGCGGGGGCGCAGAACCCGGCGAAGATGCGCGGCCGGCCGGTGCTGCGCGCCGAGCTGAAGCCCGGCGAGAGCTTCACGCTCGGCAGCTACGACATCGCGCTGTCGCTGCCGGCGACCGAGCAGGCGTCGGTCGACGAGACCCGCCCCGGCGACCACGGCCGGACCGGCCACGACCTGGTGGCGTTCCTGCAGATCGCGCGTGCGCTCAACGAGGAGCAGGACCTGACGCGGCTGCTGACGCAGATCGTCGACGCGGCGATCCAGATGTGCGGCGCCGAGCGCGGCTTCCTGATCCTCGGCCACGGCGGCGGCGGCGAACACTCGGTCGAGGTCGCCCGCAACTTCGCGCAGGAGGAGGTGCTGTCGCCCGAGTTCAAGATCTCGCGGACGATCGCCAACCGCGTGATGGCGACCGGCGTCCCCGAGCTGACGACCAACGCGCAGGAGGACGACCGCTTCCGCGACCTGCAGTCGGTCGCCGACCTGCGGCTGCGCTCGGTGCTGTGCATCCCGATCCGCATCCGCGGCGAGGTCGGCGGCGTGCTCTACGTCGACAACCGTCTCCAGCAGCAGGTGTTCCAGGAGCGCGAGAAGGCGCTGCTGTTGTCGCTCGCCGACCACGCCGGCACGGCGATCCTCAACGCCCGCTCGCTCGAACAGCTGCGCGGCAAGCAGGTCGAACTGCAGGCCGCGCTGGACCGCGTCGACCAGCTCAACGCCGCGCTCAAGGGCCAGCTCGCCGAGACGACGATCGAGCTGTCGCAGATCCGCGACGAGATCAGCGCCCAGCAGCTCAGCCAGCGCAGCAAGTACGACTACAAGCAGATCGTCGGCAGCGGCCAGGCAATGCGCGCGATGTTCGCGCTGCTCGACAAGTACATCGACGCCGACGACCCGGTGCTGGTCACCGGTGACTCGGGCACCGGCAAGGAGCTGGTGGCGCAGGCGCTGCACGCGCACAGCCGGCGCAAGGACCGGCCGTTCGTCAGCGAGAACTGCGCGGCGCTGCCCGAAGCGCTGCTCGAGAGCGAGCTGTTCGGCTACGTCCGCGGCGCCTTCACCGGCGCCACCGGCAGCAAGAAGGGTCTGTTCGAGGCAGCCAACGGCGGCGTGCTGTTCCTCGACGAGATCGGCGACATGCCGCTCGACCTGCAGAAGAAGCTGCTGCGCGTCC
>CAYMRG010000499.1:0-4370 GCA_964392555.1 uncultured candidatus Brocadiaceae bacterium | reverse complement strand
CGCTCTGGTTGCTCGTGCCGACCGCGGCCGCGCTCTCTCTACAGCCCGAAGAACCGCCGGATCCGCTGCACCAGCTCACCCGCCGACCGCTGCACCGACGCCCGCTGGTCCGGCGACGCGTCCTTCAGCTCCTTCACGGCGCGCAGCCCCTGCCGCCGCAGCTCGACGATCTCGGCCATCTCCTGTGCCAGGCCCGGGCGGCGTTCGAGCATCGCCTGCAGTGCCGCCTTGTGGATCACCAGCACCGACAGGTCGTCGACCGCGGTGACGCTGGCGGTGCGCGGGTCGCCGGTCAGCAACGCCATCTCGCCGAAGAACTCGCCGCGTGCAAGCCGCGCGACCTCGCGCTCGGCATCTGCTTCGGTCTTCACGGTGACGATCGCCGTGCCCTCGAGCACGACATACATCGCGTCGCCGGTGTCGCCCTGGTGGACGACGCGCTCGCCGCGGCCGAAGTCCTGGCGTGTGCAGTCGTGCGACAGCTGCTCGAGTTCGGCGGCGTCGAGTGGCACGAACACCGGCACGCGGTTCAGCACATCGACGGGACGGTACTTCGGCACCACGACCGGCATCTGCTGGTGGTACTCGTAGCTGGTCTGGATCGGGAACGGGATGTTGAGGCCGTTGCGCTTCGCGGCGTACCAGACGCGCGTCATGAACTCGTCGTTGATCTCCGGCTGGCGCTGGTAGTCGTCGAGGAAGAACCGCACCTGGTATTCGATCGAATAGGCGGCGTAGTTGATCGTGCGCACCGCCGGCGGCGGGTCGTGCAGGATGCCGCGCGTCGAGTGGATCACCTGCATCAGCACGCGCTTCACCTTGTTGGGCGGATCGTCGTACGAGAAGCCCAGCGTATGGCTCTCGGCGTGGGCGCGGGTCGGGCGCGAGACGTTGACGAGCGTCTCCTTGCCGATCACCGAGTTCGGGATCACGACCAGGTCGCGGCCGCGCGTGCGCACGCGCACGGAGCGCCAGTTCATCTCGACGACCTCGCCGGTCGTGCCGCCGATCCTCACCCAGTCGCCGACCTCGAACGGCCGCTCGAACAGCACGGCAATGCCGGCCATGACGTTGTCGAGCGTGTTCTGCAGCGCGAGGCCGAGCACGATCGAGCTGAGGCCGACCGCAGTCAGCATGCCGCCGAGGTCCTGATCCCAGACGGCGTGGATGACGATCGTGCCGCCGACGATCACCAGGATCAGGCGCAGGATGTCGATCAGCAGCTTCGGGTAGCGCGTTTCGAACGTGCGCCCCTCGCGCTTCATGAACGCGGTGTTGGTCACCGCCGACAGCGCGACCAGGATGCCGGCGAGCCACGCGAGCGTCTCGACGGCGCGCAGACCGTTGGCGAAGTGACCCGGGTCGCCCTCGGTCTGCGGGGTGTGCCAGCCGAGCGCGCGCCAGGCGATCAGGTAGAGCAGGACCGTCGGCAGCAGCAGCCCGCGCACCATGCGCGTCGTGCCGCGCAGCGGGTGCTGCGAACGGTCGAGCCGCCGCGCCAGGAAGGTCAGCAGCAGGACCAGCAGCAGCCACGCGCCGACGTACAGACCGACTTCGAGCCAGCGATCCAAGGCAACCCTCCCGGTTGACGATCAGCCCTTGACGTTCGCCTTGTAGCGCTTGTCGCGCTCGGCCTCGGCCGCCGCGTCGCCGGCGAACGCCAGCGGCGCGCCGAGCGACGTGATGCGGTCCTGCGGCGCCGGATGCGTCGAGAACATGCCGCCGTGCCCGCCGTCCTTCTCCATGTGCTGGAGCACGCGGGTCAGCGCGTTGGGGTCGTAGCCGGTCGTCGCGAGGAACGTGCGGCCGAGTTCGTCGGCAGCCACCTCGGCGTCGCGCGAGTAGCCGCTGGTGACCAGCGTCTTGACGACGTCGCCGACCGAGCCGTCGAACAGGTTCGTCAGCTTGTCGAGGTCCTGCTTGTTCATCGCCGCCTGCGCGGCGCCGGCGGTGAGGTAGGTGAACGCTTCGGCGAGATTGGCCTTCTGGATCGCGGCGACGCCGTGGCGCAGCGTGACGTGCGCGATCTCGTGCGCGAGCACGGCCGCGAGCTCGTCCTCGCTGCCGGTCTTCGCGATCAGGCCGCGCGAGACGAGGATCAGCCCGCCGGGGCAGGCGAACGCGTTGACCTCGTCGGTCGCGAGCACCGCGAAGCGGTAGTCGAGGAACGGCCGGCGCACCTTGTCGTTGGTCTCGACGATGCCGTGACCGATCAGGTTGACGTAGCTCGTCAGCGCCTCGTCGTCGCTGACCTTGTAGTCGGGCATCGCGAGGATCTGCGCGGCGACCGAGCGGCCGATGAAGTGCTCCTCGCTCGGATCGAGATCCTGGTACGACTTGCGCAACCGGTTCGCGCCGCGGATCAGCTTGCCCTCGGCCGAGTTCTCGTCGGTCGACTGCTCGAGCGCGTTCATGACCGCCGCGCACGCGGCCAGCGGCAGCGCGCAGAAGGCGAACAGCAGCAGGAGACGGCGCATCACTTGCCTTCCTCCAGCAGACCGCCCTTGACCAGGAACGCACGCACGTCGGCCTCGGGCACGGCGCGCGCCTGCAGCTTGTCGACGAGCCGGAACGCGGCCTCGAGGTTGGGATTCTGGGTGCGGTAGTTCTTCTCGACCTGCGGGTTGAAGCCCTTGCGCGCCGCGGAGGTCTCCGACGCCGAGTAGGTCTCGCGAACGCCTTCGCCCGACAGGCGCACGTCGGGATTGGTCGAGACATCGGTCTCGTGCAGCCAGCCGTCGATCTTGCCGAAGTGCACCGACAGCCACGCGCCGTCGCGCGTCGCGAAGGTCAGCTTGTCGCCCTCCTTGAGGTCCGCCACCCCGGCGGCGAACAGCTTCTTCTGCGCGCGCAGCTTGGTGGTCTTGCGCGTGACGGTCAACGTGGCGCCCGGCTCCTGCGGCATGTCCGCCGCGAGCAGGCTGAGAATCCCGATCAGGCCGAGGGCCCGGGTGGGCAGCTTCATGGCCGGGAGGATAGCGACGGCGCGCGCCGGGGCGAGCCTCGCGCGATCGCACCGGCGACGAAACGCCGCTGCGACCGTTGGCGCTGGGGCCTGCCATGCCCTCCGCTCCACCTCGGCACCCTCCCCGCCGGCTCTGCGCGCTCCTGCTGCCGCTGCTGCTCGGCAGCTGCGCGACGATGGGGCTCTGGGGCTACGAATGGCAGGACGATCCGGATGGGCCGGACGGCGAAGGCTCCTACGTGGCGGTCGAGGGGACGCGGTGGGAATGGTGGCGCGTGCTGCTGCGGGTGGCGGCGACGCCGATCACGGTGGCGCTCGATGTCCCGGTGGCGCTGATCGAGGGGGTTGTCGCAGGGGTTCTCGACGGCGATACCGACGCCGACGACTGCCACCCGCACTCGCGGCGCTGTGACGACGGCCCGCGGCTCGCGCCGACGCGGGCCCCAGCGCGCAGCGAGGGCGGTGCACCGATGGTCGGCGGCGTGCGCCGGTGACGGACGCCGCAACCCGTCACTTGTGATCGAGCCGGAACTCGCCGTCGAAGGTCGGCTCGGCGAGCTTCGTCAGCCACAGCTTCGCCAGCGCGTCGTCGGGGCGACCCGCCAGGCATGCACCGAGGCCGGCGCGCGCCCGTTCGCGGTCGCCGGCGCGCAGCGCGGCCAGCGCGCCCGCCCACTGGTCGGCGAACGCGAGCTGCTCGGGCGTCGCCCGTTCGCGCAGCGCGATCGGCTCGAACACGCGGATCGGCGCCGCGCGGCCGACCACGCCGATCCGCCCGACCTCGCGGCCGACGACGTCGCGTTCGGCCATCGCCCAGGCGGTCTCGCTGACCAGGCAGTCGGTGCCGAACGCCTTGTTGGCGCCTTCGAGCCGTGACGCGAGGTTGACGGTGTCGCCGATCGCCGTGTAGTCGAAGCGATCGCGCGAGCCCATGTTGCCGACGACGGCGGGGCCGCTGTGGATGCCGATGCGCGTGCGGATCGGCGGGATGCCGCGCGCGACGGCTTCGGCGGCGATCGCCGCGCCGACCTGCAGCGCCTGCACGGCGGCGCGGACCGCGGCGCGACCGTGGTCCGCGGTCGCGATCGGCGCGCCGAAGAACGCCATGATCGCGTCGCCGATGAACTTGTCGATGACGCCGCGCTCGGCGAGCACCGGCTCGCACATGCGCGTGAAGTAGTCGTTGAGGAAGGCGACCAGCTCGGCCGGCGCGCAGTGCTCGGCGAGCCCGGTGAAGCCCTGCAGGTCGGTGAAGAACAGCGTCACCTGGCACACGTCGCCGCCGAGCCGCAGCGCCGCCGGATCGCGCAGCACGGCCGCCAGCACGTCGGGCGCGAGGTAGCTCTGTAACGCGCGGCGCATCTCGCGCTTCTGCCGCCCTTCGACGACCAGCCGGTAGAGGAAC
>CAYMRG010000498.1:0-4379 GCA_964392555.1 uncultured candidatus Brocadiaceae bacterium | reverse complement strand
ACGGTGACCATGTTCGCCAGCTCGGCGGCGCGGCGCGTGTGCAGCGGCGTGCGGACCAGGTAGTGGTGCCAGAACGCGATCCGCTCGCGCGCGTCGCCGAGGCCCTGGGCGTCGCGGCGCAGGCCGACCTGGCGCCACATCAGGCTCTTCAGCGAGTAGAGCAGGTCGTCGTGGTGCAGCCGGGGTGGATCGGCCGCGACCGTCGGGCCGGCGGCGAACCGCGGCAGGCCGACGCGTGCACCCTGGGCCCGCGCCGCGGCCGCCTCGCCGGCCTTGCGGCCGAGCACGGCACCTTCGAGCAGCGAGTTCGAGGCGAGCCGGTTGGCGCCGTGCAAGCCGGACGCCGAGGCCTCGCCGACCGCGAACAGTCCTGCCACCGTGGTCTCCCCGGTGTGGTCGGTGACCGCGCCGCCGACGAAGTAGTGGGCGCCGGGACGCACCGGGATCGGATCCTTCGCCAGATCGAGGTCGAACGTCGAGCAGATCCGCGCGATCGACGGGAACAGCGTGTGCGGGTCGCCCTGCACCTGGCTGAGGTCGAGGTAGACGTGCGTGTCGCTGGTCGCGACCATCCGGTCGAGGATCGCGCGGCTGACGACGTCGCGCGGCGCCAGCTCGGCCATCGGGTGCACGTCCGTCATGAAGCGCTGGCCGTTGCGGTCGCGCAGCACCGCGCCCGCGCCGCGCACCACCTCGCTGATCAGGAAGCGCGACGCGCCGGCGATGTAGAGCGTCGTCGGGTGGAACTGCACGAACTCGCAGTCCGCCATGCGCGCGCCGGCGCGGAAGCTCAGCGCGTGGCCGTCGCCGCACGCGCCGGGCGGGTTGGTCGTCTCGCGGTAGAGCTGCCCGGCGCCGCCGGTCGCGACGATCACCGCGGTCGCCTCGGCGGCGACCTCGAGCCCTTCCTGCAGGCCGATCGCGCCGACGCAGCGGCCGTCGTGCACCAGCAGGTCGCGGACGAACATGCCGGAGCGGACGGTGATCCGCGGATGGGCGTGGATCGCCTCGAGCAGCGCGCGCTGGATCTCGTGGCCGGTCGCGTCGCCGTTGCTGTGCACGACGCGGGCGAACGAGTGGCCGCCCTCGCGCGACACGAGCAGGTCGCCATCGGGCGCGCCGCCGCTGCGGTCGAAGCGCGCGCCGAGCCGTTCGAGCCAGCCGATCGCCTGGTTGGCGGACTCGACGACCTCGCGCACGACCGCGGTGCTGGCGACGCCGGCGCCGACCTTCAGCGTGTCGGCGATGTGCGTCGCGAGGCTGTCCTCGGCGAGGCGCACGGCCGCGATGCCGCCCTGCGCCCAGGCCGTGTTGCTGCCGAACAGGTCGTCCTTCGCCAGCAGCAGCACCTCGGCGCCGGCGTCGGCCGCGTGCAGCGCCGCGCTCGCGCCGGCGATGCCGCAGCCGATCACGAGCACATCGGTGCGCAGCAACGGCGTCGTCCGCAGGTCGAACGACGCCAGCCGCTGGGGGACCCGCAGGGCCGCGTGGGGGGATTGCATCGCTGCTGCGGCCCTCGTCAGCTCAGGCCTGCGGCACCTTGGCGGTGTCGACCGCCGCCGCGGCGGGCGCGACAGGCTCGTCCTTGTGCAGCCAGATCAGCAGCGGCGCGGCGATGTAGATCGACGAGTAGGTGCCCGTCACCATGCCGACCAGCATGCCGAAGGCGAACGACTCGAGGTCCGATTCGCTGCCCCAGTTGACGAAGAACTGGGCGATGACGACCAGCATCGTCAGGCCGGTGGTCAGCACCGTGCGCGACATCGTCTGGTTCAGCGCCTTGTTGATCAGGTCGCGGAACGGTTCGTGGCGGCCCTCGCGGGCGTTGTCGTGCACGCACTCACGGATGCGGTCGTAGATGATGATCGTGTCGTTGACCGAGTAGCCGACGATCGTCAGGAAGCACGCGATCATCGACATGCTGATCTCGACGTGTACCCAACCCATGTGGTTGACGAACACGACCACGCCGAACGTGACGAGCACGTCGTGGATCAGGGCGACGACCGCGCCGATGCCGTACTTGTACTCGTGGAAGCGGACGCGCAGGTAGAAGACGATCAGCACCCACGACAGGATCAGCGCGCCGATCGCCGCGTTGCGCAGGTCGTTGACCAGGCGGCCCTGGATCTCCTGGGCCTCGGGGAACGGATTCGACAGCGGCACGACCTTGCCGTCGGCACCCTTGAGGTTGGCGAGCGCGGTGCGCGCCATCTCGAACAGCTGCCACGCGTGCGTGCTGCTCTGCGTCTGCCACTCGAGCCGCAGGTTGCGGCCGGCCGGCGCGTTGGCATCGTCGAGGTTGTAGACCTTGCCGAACGACAGCCGGTTCTTGGCCATCTCCGCCTGAACGTCGGCGAGCGCGACCGGCTGCTGGTAGTGCAGCGAGATCTGCGCCCACTGCAGGTTGGCCCGGCCGTTGGCGTCGGGGGCGGTCGTCGGATCGCTCGACGCCGGCGCGGTCAGGTCCTTGGCGAAGATCCGCTCCAGCATCTTCTGGTACGGCGGCACGTAGGCCGGCGGCGGCGGCGCGCTCTCCTTCTCGGCGGCCTGGCGCTGCTCACGCCAGGTGCGGCGCTGGGCCTCGATCTCGCCGCGCTCCTTGTCGGTCAGCTTGAGGCGGACGTTGAACTGGCGGACCTGCTGCTGGGCGTCGGCCTCGCCGACGGTGTTCACCGACGTGTTGTGGTAGGCGGCGTCGAATTGGGCGTCGCCGGCGAGCCTGGCGCGGACGGCATCCGCGGTGGTCGGCTGGGCGAGCACCATCTGCAGGTTGGCACCGCCCGTGAAGTCGATGCCCAGCGTGACCTCGCGCGGTGCGACGAAGGTCGCGTAGGCGAGGCCGGCGACGATGACCGTGCCGCTGATGGTGAGGCACGTGCCGATGTGCCGGACGAAGTCGACCTTGAGGTTCTTGAACAGCGACCGCGGCCGGTAGCCCTCGAGCCAGTTCTTGGTCAGCGCGACGTGGAACAGCAGGCGGGTGACGAAGAACTGCGTGAACACCGTCGTGACGATGCCGACCATCAGCGTGACGGCGAAGCCGCGGACCGGGCCGACGCCGATGTTGAAGAGCACGACGCCGACCAGGAAGGTCGTGATGTTGGAGTCGAGGATCGCGGACATCGCGCGCTCGAAGCCGGCGCGCACCGCGCGCAGCATGTCCTTGCCGCGCTCCAGCTCCTCACGGATGCGCTCGTAGATGAGCACGTTGGCGTCGACCGCCATGCCCATCGTCAGGACGATGCCGCCGAGGCCGGGCAGCGTGATCGTCGCCTGCATGAACAGCATCGCTGCGTAGAGCAGGAACATGTTCAGCAACAGCGTGATGCACGCGATGATGCCGCCGAGGCGGTAGAACCACGTCACCAGCGCGAACACCGCGAGCGTGCCGGCCAGCAGCGACTTGACGCCGCGCGAGATCGCCTCCTCGCCGAGCCCCGGACCGATCTCGAACTTGCTGACCAGCTCCGGCTCGACCCGCAGCGAGCCGGTGCGCAGCACCTTGATCAGCTCCTGGACCTCGTCGTTGGTGAAGTCGCCGGTGATGCGGCCGCGGCCCGGGATGCGCGATTCGAAGCGGGGCGCGGACTTGATGATGCCGTTGAGGATGATCGCGCTGCACTTGTTGATGTACTTCGACGACCAGTCGGCGTAGTCGGACGCGCGCGCACCGACCGCGTAGTGCACCGCGAGGCCGCCGGAGTCGCCGGCACCGGCCTGGATCTCCTTGGGATCGAGGTCTTCACCGGTGAAGAACACCTCGTTCATGTTCACGGCCATCAGCTCGACGAGGAACCGCTTGTTCTCGTCCTTGGCCATCACCGACGGTGGCACGACGCCGCCGTTCCATTCCTCGTCGCTGAACGCCTTGACGGTCGACTTCTGGTAGATCGGCGAGTCGTAGTAGGGGCGGTCCCAGACCCATTTGCCCGATTCGCCGTCCTTGACGGCGCGGATCTGGCGCGGGAACCAGGCCAGGTTGCCGAACGCGATCGGCCCGTTCTGCGTGTCCTCGTTGAACAGCCGGATCTTGCGCGGGTCCTCGGCGATCTGCGCCTTGTTCGCCGGATCCTTCAGCCACGCCTCGAGCCGCTGCTTCTCCTGCGCCAGCTGGAACAGCTGCTTGTTGTTCTTGTCGAAGTAGTCGTCGTCGGCGACGATCCGCATCTCGAGGCGGCCGAGGTTGGCGATGCGATCGAACATCGCCTGCAGCTCGAGCTTGTCCTCGAAGTACGGCAGCTCGATCAGGATGCCGGTATCGCCGCTGGGCGTGATGCGCGGGTCGATCGTGCCGTTGGGGTCGGCGCGGTCCTGCATCACGCCGATCGTCTGATCCATGACGTGGGCGATGGATTCGCCTTCCTTGGACGTCAGCT
>CAYMRG010000497.1:0-4384 GCA_964392555.1 uncultured candidatus Brocadiaceae bacterium | reverse complement strand
CGAGACGGTGTGCTCCGACGTCGCGCGGCTGGTCTGGTGGGCGGGCACCAAACCGCCGCCGCCGCGCGCGCTCGACGCCGACGACCTGCGCGCCTGGGCGACGGCGACCGGCTGCCGCTTCGTCGCGCTGCGCGAAGGGCGCACCGGCGGCTTCGTCGGCGAGCTGCCGGCGCTCGGCTACGCGCCGTGCGACCTGCCGCCCGCGGTCGCCGCGACCGCCGAGCGCGGCAAGATCGCGATCTGGCAGCGGCGGCGCTGAGCGTCGCCCGGCAGCGGTCCGTTCGCGGTCAGTTCATCCGTTCGGTGCGGCGATCGCGGCCCGAACGCGAACCACGGTCGCGATCGCGCTCCCGTTCGCGATCCCGCTCGCGCTCGCGACGCGGCTGCGGCTCGATGACGATGTCCTTGAGCGGCACCGGCACGAAGTCCTTGTCGAACTGCGTGCCGAGCGCCTGCAGGCGCTGGCCGAGTTCGCCGGTGGTGTCGCGCAGGTGCTGCAGCGGCGTCGCCAGGGCGAGCAGGCGCGCGCGCTCGGCCTGGACCTTCGTGAGGTGCGTGGCGATGCGCGGCAGGTAGTCGCGCAGGGTCTGCTGCAGCCGCGCCGCCGCGGCCTTCTGCAGCTGCTCGCCGAAGAACGTGTGCAGCACGCCGGTCGTCTGCGGCGCGAGTTCGCCGCGGAACTGCGCGACGCACTGGTGCAGGTGCAGGCGGCCCGGCTCGCCGAGGCGCGCGGCCTTCTCCTTGCCCGGGATCTTGACGTCGGGCTTGGTCGCGGCGCCGAACAGCCGGTCGCGCACCTTGTCGAGCGAACGGAACGCGACGCGGTCCATGACGCCCTTCTTGATCGGGATCGCCGCGACGTCGACCGGCACGGTCGCCTCGCCGCGCCACGCCACCGCGCCGAGCTCGGCCAGCGCGTGCTGCTTGAGCAGGCGCAGGTCGCCGCCGGCGCGCCGGATCAGCTCGGCGATGCCATCGGGCAGGTCGAGGCCGCCGTCGACCTGCTGCAGCTGCTGCTCGAAGGCGCGGCGTCCGGCGGTCAGCACCTCGTCGCGGTAGTCGCGCACCAGCGGCGTCCACTGGCCCTGCACCAGCCATTCGAGGCTGTGGCTCGACAGGAACCACGTGTCGATCGAGGCGCCGAGCGTGCGCAGCAGCTTCGCGCCGCTGTCGCGACCGCAGCGGTCGACCTCGGCTTCGATCTCGCGGCGGCCGCGCGCGAACGCCTCGGTCCAGTCGAGCTGCAGCGCGCTCTGCACGCGCTTCTGCTCGGCGGTTGCGAACGCGAGTTGCTCGTCGAGTTCGGCGATCTCCTGGCGGAGCTGCTGCACGGCGTCGCCGGCCGTGTGCGCCTGCACCTCGGCGAGCAGCGTCAGCCCGCGCTGCAGCGAGTCGCGCAGGAACGCCGCCATGTAGTCGGAGCTGGCTAGGTACTCGGTCAGGTCCTTCTTGAAGGCGCGGAAGCCGGCGGGCAGCTGGGCGTCGCCGCCCTTCTGCAGCACGCTGCTCGCCGCGTGCAGCAGGTCGGCCGGGTACATGCGCACGCGGCCCTCGGCGGCGGCGCGCTGCAGCGGCGCCGACATCGCGAGCTGTTCGAATGCTCTCAGGATCGCCTCGGGCTGCGACTGTTCGAGGCTCGGCACGAGCTTGCCCTCGGGCGAGACGTCGCGCTTGTGCGAGTCGACGTTGACGACCAGGAAGATCCGCGAGAACAGGTCGAGCAGCTGCTGGAACTCGGCGAACACCTGCTCGAGGAACAACGTGTCGCTCTTGACGACGAAGATCGCGCACGCCGCGGCATTGCGGAAGTCGCGCGTCATGCGGTCGTAGCCGAAGCGCATGCGCGTGTAGAGGCCGGGCGTATCGACCAGCACCGCGCCGGTGGTCGCGAGTTCGCTGTCGGGCACGCGCACGTCGACGCGGCGGATCGCGCCGGCGAAGTGCTCCTGCGGGTCGAACACCTCGCCGCGCTGCTCGGCGCCGCGGATCGCGTGCGCGAGGTCGGCGTGGGCGCCGTCGATGTGCTTGTGCAGTTCGCGGCCGTCCGTGAACGTCTGCGTCGTGCCGTCGTAGCGCGTGACGACGAACTCGCGGCGCGCGCCGGCGCTGACGAACACCAGGCACGGATAGGCGGGCAGGCTCGACACCTCGCTGACGTAAGCGGCGGCGATCGCGTTCATCAGCGTCGACTTGCCGCTCTTCAGCGGGCCGAAGATCAGCACGTACGCCTGCTGCTCGGCGACCTTGTCGCACAGCGCCTTCAGGTGGTGCTGCACGTCGGCGAGCGCCGGGCGCAGATCCTGGCCGGGGGTGCCCGACGTGGCGGCGTCGATCGCAGCGAGCGCTGCGGCGAGGTCGGTCAGGACGGGGCGCAGGGCGCCGTCGAATTGCTGACAGTAGGTGCCGAGCTGGGTGCTCATGACGGAGGGGACGCGGGCGAGGGGCGGCGAGGACCGGACGGTGCGGCAGTGTCGGCGCCGCAACCAGGGTGCCCGATTGGAGCAACCGCGGCCGCTGAAAGGAGTCTCGGCCGCAGGATTTCTCGCACACGGCGGCGTGGAGAACTCAGTCGTTCTCCACAGCGAGTGTGGAATCGCACGCACTCAGCGAACCGGCGCGAGCGGCAGTTCGTCGCTGGTGCGCGTGTGCCAGGTGAGTTCGCCGCTGCGGCCGTCGACCTCGGCGGCGACGAGGCGCAGGCGGTCGTCGCGGCACAGGGCCTCGAGCACCGGCGACGCGCTGCGCAGCGCTTCGACTTGCTGCTGCAGCAGCGAGCGACCGAACGGCACCCGGTTCTGTTCGGCGAGACGACGCTGGTGGGCGATCCGCGCCGCGAGGGCATCTTGGGCCCGCGAGACGCCGGGCCGCATCGCCTGCGAGCTGCACGGTGTATGGCCGAGCACGATCACCAGCGACAGGCGTTCGTCGGTCGCCTGCTGTTCGAGCAGCGCCGTGACCTCGGCGGAGACCAGTGCCGCCGGCGTGCGCACCAGCAGGACGTCGCGCGTCGCCAGGCCGAGCAGCGTCGGCACGTCGAAGTCGGCGTCGGCGCAGGTCACGACGGCGCAGACGTAGCGGCCCGCGCCGGCGGGACGTTCGGCCGGTTGCGGCAGCGGTCGCGCGGCCGTGCGGGCGGCGAGCACCGCGGCGTGGCTGGCGCGCACGAACTGCAGCGCGGTCGCCGGCGGCAGCTCGGGTTGTGGCGCGTGGGTCGGCGCGGGCGGTGCACCGCGCTTCTGCTCGGCAGCGGGCTTGGTCTCGCCGGCCGGCGCGGCGGCTTGCACCGGGGCGCGCGGCGGCTCGCCATGACCCTTCGCCGGCTCGCCGTGCGCCGGCTCGCCGTGCTGGGCCGCGAGCGGCAGCCCGATTCCCAGCGCCAACACCGTCGCCAGCAGTCCGCGCCTCGTCGCGTTCGTCGACATGGCGGGTTCTTCGGCATTCCGGCGGGGCCGCCTTCAGTGTCCGCCGCCGTCGTCGCGCGACCACCAGGTGTCGACGCGCGGCCCGAGCTGCTGGCGCAGCAGCGCCTTGGCGCGGTGCACGCGGACCATCAGGGTGCCCTCGGCGACCTCGGTCGCCGACGCGATCTCGGCATACGGCAGGCCTTCGACCGCGAACAGCACGAACGCCTCGCGCAGCAGGATCGGCAGCCGGTCGATCGCCAGGCCCAGGTGCACGGCATCTTCGGCGCGGACCAGCGAGCTGAGCGCCGAGCGGCGGCCGGTGGCGAGCGCGTCGGGGTCGACCGTGGCCGAGCGCTGCCGCTGCACCTCCGCGCGCAGGTGGGACCGGCAGCGATTGCACGCGATCGACAGCAGCCACGAACCGAAGCGCGTCGGGTCGCGGAGCTGCGCGAGCTTCGTCTGCGCGCGCAGCAGCGCCTCCTGGGCCAGGTCCTCTGCGGTCGCGTCGTCGCCGGTCATCGTCGCGAGGAAGCGCACGAGACGCGTCGCGTGGCGAGCGGCGAGCGGCGCGAATGCGTCGACGTCGCCGGCCTGGACGCGGCGGACCAGTTCGGGATCGGGTGGGTCATCGGCCACGGCTGGCCTCCTGGTCGAGAGGGCGGCGGGCAGGCACGGCGACGTCGCACCACGGTGCCACCGCATAGTCGGGCGCCGCACCGAGCGCCACCGCGGCGCGCAACAGGTCGCTGCGGTGGTCCGGTGTCTTGCCGGCGAGCGCGAGGAAGGTCCGGCTCGCGGGCTGCCGCCAGGGCGCGGGGAAGGCGCGCGCCGCGGCGAGGTCGTCGAACGACGCCTGGGTCGCCGCGACCAGCAGCGCCAGCAGCGGCGCGGCCGGCGTGTCGGTGTGGTCGGCAGCGCGCACGCGGCGGTCGAGCCGGATCGCCTGGGGTTGCGCGAGGCGCCGCAGCGCGCCGTCCTCG
>CAYMRG010000496.1:0-4399 GCA_964392555.1 uncultured candidatus Brocadiaceae bacterium | reverse complement strand
AGGTCCTTCGGCGCGGCCAGCAGCTCGCGCGCGCTGGCCGTGGCGGCGATGTGGTCGGCGCCGGTCTCGACGTCCTGCAGCCACGCGGCGGGTGCCGCGGCCGGCAGGGTGCCGCGTTCGGCGGCGGTGGCGAGCGTGCCGTTCTTGCCGGGCGACAGGCTGCCGACGGCGAGTGCGGCGGCGACGGCGAGCACCATCACGCCGATCGCGATCGTCTGCTTGCCGGTCTCGGGGGTATCGACGTTCATGACTGCGTTCTCCTCTTCATCGTGCGTTCGACCAGGGTGGCGCCGACGAAGGCGGCGAGCGCCACGACCGTGAGTCCGGCGGCGCCGACCGGACCCGAGATCCCGAGCTGTTCCGGCAGCGAGCCGATCGCGCAGGTGCCCGCGTGCAGGAAGTCGCCGAGCTGCGGTTGCAGGTTGGCGAAGGCGAGGCTGCCGATGCCGGCGCCGAGCAGGAACACCAGCGCGTCGAGCTTGCCGCTCGCGACGCCGACCGCCGCGGTGCCGGGGCACCAGCCGCCGGCGACGAAGCCGACGCCGAACAGCGCGCCGCCGAGCGCCTGCGGCCAGAGGATCGACTCCGGCACGTAGAGCGTGGCGAGGTCGACGTAGCCGAGCGCGCCGAACACCTGCAGCCCGAGCGCCGCGGTGACCATCGCCGAGAACATCACCTTCAGCACGGCGAAGTCCTGCAGGTAGAAGATCGCGGTCAGCTTGCGGCTGCTGCCGAAACCGGCGCGTTCGAGCCAGAAGCCGAAGCCGGTGCCGACCACCAGCGACAGCAGCAGACCGATCGGCGTGCCGAGCAGATCGTGGGCGAAGAGGTTCATCGCCACTCCTTGCGCACCAGCGGTGCGAATGCGAACGCGGCGGCGAAGCACGCGCCGGTGAAGACGAAGCTGCCGGTCTGCAGCATCGCGCCGCCGGACAGCGCCTGGCCCGACGTGCAGCCCATCGCGAAGCGCGCGCCGAGGCCGGCGAGCGCGCCGCCGAACAGCGCCAGCGTCAGGCGCAGCGTCGGGTTCGCGGTGGCGCCGCGTTCGACGCCGAATCGCACGCGACCCGCCGCCTGCGCCGACAGGAAGCCGCCGAGCAGCGTGCCGGCGAGCATCGTCACGAGGTAGTAGGCGAGCGGGTTGCCGTCGGCGAAGTAGCCGGCCAGGTAGTCGTTGCGCTCGACGGCCGCCGGTGCCACGGCATGGGCCGCGGTCGCGGCGATGCGGGTGATGCCGCCCGACGCGCCGAGTCCCGTGCCGAGCACGAGGTAGGAGAACAGCAGGGTCAGCCCGAGGCCGATGCCCGCCAGGTAGGGGTTCCAATAGGGACGTTGCATGCGTGGTTCCTCGCGCTCAGCAGCCGGCGCTGCGCTTCTTGGTGGTGGGCTGGGCGGGGGGCTGGGCCGGTGCCGCGGTCGGGGCCGGAGCCGCCGCGGGCGCTGTGCCGCCCGGCATCGCGTGGGCGCTGCCGAGCACGACCTCGCGGTGGTAGCCCTGCACGCCGCCGACCAGCACGCCGACCAGGCGGCCCGGCTGCATGGTCATCACGGCGCCGGCCGCGGCGAACGCGGTCGAGCCGTCGCGATCGACCAGGACGATGCGCGCGTCGGCCGGCAGCGCTGCGAGGCGGGCGGCGAGGTCGTCGAGCGCGACGTTGGCGGCGCCGGGCACGGTCCACTCGGCGAACTGCCACGCCGGGCGCACGTCGAGCACCGTGTAGCTGCCGGGCTGCTCGAGCAGCACCTTGGCCAGCATGTCGGCGCCGATCGGCTCCGGCAGCGCGATGCGGCCCTGCTGGCCGATGGCCGCGCCGGCGCCCGTCGTCTCGGCGAGCGGCTGCGCGGCGTTCTTCACCATGCGGCCGACGACCGGCAGACCGGCCTCGACCCATGCGTCCAGGCCGCCGTCGAGCGAGGCGACGTCGCGGAAGCCCTGCCGTTCGGCGAGACCCACGGCCATGCTCGAGCGATAGGCCGAATTGCAGACCATCAGCACCGGCGCGTCCTTGGCGAGGGTCTTGGCGAAGCGCGCGCTCTCGGTGACCGGGATGTTGCCGACGTCGCCGAGGCGCAGGTCGGCGAACTCGTCGGCCGTGCGCACGTCGACGATCAGCGGCTCCTGGCCCTTCTGCAGCGCCATGGCGAGATCCTTCGGCTGGACGAGCTTGCTCTTGCGGACGGTCAGGCCGGCCTGCTGCCAGGCGGCGGGATCGACCGCGACGCGACCGGCGATCGTGTCGAAGCCGATGCGGCGCAGGCGGAACACGCCCTCGCGGACCGCTTCGTCGTCGCCGACCAGCAGCAACGGCGCGTGGAACGGCACGACGATGCCGGTCCAGGTGTCGAGGCGGCCGCGCAGCGCGACGTTGATCGCGCCTTCGAGGTGGCCGGTGGCGTAGGCGTGCTGGTCGCGCAGGTCGACGAGCCAGGCGCCGGCGGCGACCTGCTGCCGCACCGCGTCGGCGGCGAGCAGCGGCGGCAGCGTCTCGCTGCGTTCGACCAGCGGCGGACCCTTGCGGTTCAGCTCGACGTTGAAGGCGAAGTACTGCGGCGCGACCGGCTGGTGGCTGATGACGTTGGCGACGAACGACGCCTCGCTGGCGATCTTCAGGTACGGGTTGGTCGACTTCTCCTTGCCGATCGTCGAGGTCGTGTCGGGACTCAGGTGCGCGCCGCACAGCGAGCCGGCGCCGTGCGCGGGCAGGACGATCGTCGCATCCGGCAGCGTCTTCAGCCGCTGCACCGAGGCGAACGACTGCGCCGCGAGTTCGGCCGGCGGCACGTCGAGCAGGTCGGGGCGACCGATGCTGCCGACGAACAGGGTGTCGCCGGTGAACGCGTAGGCCGGGTCGACCTTGGTGCCGGGCAGGTGCAGCAGGAACGTCGTCGCATTCGGCGTGTGGCCGGGTGTCGACCAGGTCTCGATCGAGCCGCGTCCGAGGACGATGCGATCCCCGTCGGCGAGCGCGCGGTGCGGGAATTCGGCGTTGGCGAGCACGCTGACGTCGATCTCGGCGCCTTCGCGCTTCGCCAGCTCGGTGTGGCCGGCGACGAAGTCGGCGTGCGGGTGCGTCAGCAGCACGTGGCCGATCTTCGCACCCAGCTGCTGCGCATCGCGGATGTAGTGGTCGACGTCGCGCTGCGGATCGATGACCACGGCCTGGCCATCGACGACCAGCAGGTAGCTGAGGTGGGACAGGCAGCCGAGCTGGTATTGGCGCAGCGTCCAGCCCGGCCCCTCGGCCGTGAAGGAGATCTGCGGGGCGGCCGCCTGGTCGCCATGGGTGGCGCGTTCGGCGTCCTGGGCGATGGCGCTCGAGGCGAGGAGTGCGGCCCCGAGCATGGGGCCCGCGAAGCGGCGGTGGGCGGAGCTCATATGCTCAACTATACAGTTGAGCAGTAGAGAAAGCAAGTCCGGGGAAGGGGCAAAGTCGATCCGGGTCGTCCGGCTGCACGGAACGGCCCATGGCATCGGCACGACGCCGCCGTCTCCAGGCGAGTCCGGCTCACGAGTTCCCGGCCCGGCTCACGGAGATCCGGCCCGTCTCAGGCGAGCATCGCGACCGCGCGGCCGGCCATCCGGGCCGAGCCGGCGTGCAGCAGGCGACCTTCGTGGTCGGCGAGTTCTTCGACCGCGCCCGCGACCGCCATGCGGACGTGGACCAGCTCGGTCGCCAGCTCGTCGCATTCGTGCTGCAGCTCGATGCAGCGATCGAGCGTGTCGCCGCCCGGCTCCTGCTCCTCGAGGCGCGCGATCGTCGCGCTGCGGTGTTCACGTTCGAGCTCGGCCTGCAGCTCGAGCAGGGCGGCGGTCATCTGCGCTTCTTCCGCGCGGTAGCGCTGGATCAGGGAGCGCAGGCGAGGGGAGTGGGGATCACGATCAAGCACTTTGAGCATGGCAGCCTCCGTCGTCGGTTGGAATGTCGTCGAGCAACCGGCGCAGCGCCGCGACTTCGCGACGGCACTCGAGGTGCCGCAGGCGGAGGGTCGCAGGAGCCACGCGGTGGTCATGCCGCGTGATTCGCAACTCACGTGCCGCGTCGAGCAGGTGCCGCTCGGCGAGGGCGAGATCGGCACCGAGACGCGCCGCCAGGTCGGAACCGGCGCAGGCGGCGGCAACTACTTGCAGGTCGTCGTTCATGACGCCGCCAACATCGGCCGGCATCGTGAACCCGTTGCAAACCGCGCGATAAAGACTGACTCAGCGAACCGGCGCCCGGCGGGATTTTTCTACAACGCGCCCAGGCACGGGCGGTTGGGCGGGTTCCGACGGCGCGGAATCAGGGCTTCTCGACCCATTCGGCGACGAAGATGTTCGTCTCGCCGTGGACCTTGCCGTTGCGGTTGCTCGCGAACACCAGGAAGCGGCCGTCCGGCGAGAACATCGGGAAGCCGTCGA
>CAYMRG010000495.1:0-4409 GCA_964392555.1 uncultured candidatus Brocadiaceae bacterium | reverse complement strand
GCGCGCCCCCGTGTGCGCGGGGTTTGTTGCCGCGCCCGGGGTGGCCGCGGCCCCCGCCGCGCCCCCGGGGGGGGGGGGCGAGCGCCGCGACCTCGGCGGCGGACTCGACGTGGTGACAGCCGAGTCCGGCCGAGGCTGCCGCGTCGAGTTCGGCGTCGGTCTTGCCCGGGCCGGCGAAGCGCAGGGCCTCGGGCGCGAAGCCGGCGGCCTGCGCGAGGTGCAGTTCACCGAGCGAAGCGATCTCGGCACCGAGCCCGAGCCGCCGGAACAGCGCGGTCACCGCCAGCGATGGGTTGGCCTTCACCGACCACAGCAGCGCGATGCGCGGACCGAGCGCGCGGCGGACCGCGGCGACGCGCGCCGTCAGCGCCGCGGCCGAGAACACGTAGAGCGGGGTGCCGAAGGTCGCCGCCAGGTCGGCCGCGGGCACGCCGTCGACGCACAGTCGCGCCGTGTCGGCGTTGCCGAGCGCGGCCAGGGCGCGGCGCAGGGTGGGGTCGTCGTCGGCCATCGCCACGCCGCGATGGTAGCGGACGCCCCCTTCCGCACCGTCCGGGAACCTGCGATGATCGGCACGCCCTCTGCCGCTTTCGCCGATGACCGAACTCCTCGCCATGGCGCGACCCGCCGCCCGCCGGCGGTTCCGCATCCTGCTACCCGCCCTGTTCGCAGGCGGCGCGCTGTTGGGCGTGCTGTGGCCAGGCCACGCCGGCCAGTTGTTCTGGATCGGCGGCCTCGCGGGCGTCTGGGCGTGCTTCGTCTGTTCGGCCGGCAGCTCGCCAGCCGCCTGGCTGCTGCCGACGCTGGCCGCCGGCGCGCCGATCCTGTGGTTCCTCGGCCGCCAGCTCGATCGCCTGCAGGCCGATCTGACGCTGTGGCTGGTCTCGTTCGCGGTGCTGAGTGCGGGCGCCGGTTTCGTCCTGCTGCAGGGCTACGAGGACCTCGAGCAGGCGATCGAATTCCACGGTTCGCTGCTGGCCTACGGCGTCTGTGCGCTGCAACTCGGCAGCTACGGGGCGACGCTGGTGCTGCTGCTGGTCGGCGCCGGACAGGGGACGCGGGCGATCGGCTGATGGCGGACCTCGATCCGCAACTCGGGGAACGTCTGGTCGCTGCCGCGCGCGACGTTCGTCGCCACGCCTACGTCGAGGCCTCCGGGTTCGCGGTCGGCGCGGCCGTGCTCGCTGCCGATGGGCGCGTGTTCGTCGGCTGCAACGTCGAGAACGCCAGCTACGGGCTGACGATCTGCGCCGAGCGCGCGGCCGTGTGCGCGGCGGTCGCGGCGGGGGTGCGGCAGCTGGTCGCGGTCGCGGTCGCCACCGACCTCGAGGACCCGGCGCGGCCGTGCGGTGCGTGCCGCCAGGTGCTCGCCGAGTTCGGGCGCAGCATGCAGGTGCTGCTCGTCGGTCGGCGCGGGTTGGTCGGCACGGTCGGCCTGGCCGAACTGCTACCGCAGCCGTTCACGTTCGCCGACATCCGTCGGTCGCGAGAAGGCTGACGACGCCAGCGAGGTCTGCGGTCGCGCGGCGTCCGCCGGCGCGAGCGCGGCGTGTTCGCGAGGTGGCGCCGCGACGCTGCGCACGATCCAGGCGCGCTGCACGGGCCACAGCAGCAGCCCGGCGAGCAGCAGCAGCCAGGCCCAGCGAACGAGCCGCTGCGGCTCGGGGCGCGCGGCGAGCGATGCGATCGCGAGGCCCATCCAGAACGTCAGCGACCACGGCAGGTGGCTCGCCGCGAACAGCAGGGTCGGCTCGGCGCGGAACCGGTCGCCGCGCATGGTGCACGCCGCCCAGCCGGCCGCGAGGCCGAAGCTCGCCAGCAGCAGGCCGTAGCGCTGCGCATTCTCGGCGGCGGTCGGCTGGCGACCGCGCGCGTGCCAGACGGCGACGGCGCGCCGGACGAACGCGAACAGGCCGCCGAGGCCGAGCACGGTCGCCGCGACGTGCAGCAGCTTCGCCCCGCCGAGCAGGGTGCCGGTCAGATCCGCGACGTAGACCAGCGCGGCGCCGTGCGGCCGCTGCTGCGCGACGACGCCGGCGATGCCGTTCTCGAACGACGGGTCGGCGAGACCGAGCCATGCCTGGGCGACCGGCGTCGCCAGCCAGCGCGGCACGCTGCGGCCGATGGCCAGCAGATCGAGTTGGCCCGCGGCGGGCAGCGTCCCGGCCTGCGCCATCCGCAGCGCCACGGCGCAGCCGATCAGTGCCGTGGCGCCGACGACGGCGCAGACCGCCAACGGCGTCCGGCGCTGCAGCAGCAAGCCGAGCAGCAGCGGTGCGAACACCGCCGCGCCGGCGGGGCCGCAGCACGTCGCCGCGGTCGCAGTCGCCAGCGCGGCGAGGACCGCGCGCGCGCCGTGCCCGCGACCGGTCGCGAGCCGCACGACGACGGCGAGCGCGAGGGCGATGCTGCCGACTTCGACCGCGTGCGCGGGCTGCATCAGCACGCGCAGTTGGGGCAGGAAGCCGAAGCCCAGCGCCAGCGTCGCCGCGGCGCACAGGCAGGCGAGCGGCGGCAACCGTTCGCCGTGGTTGGGTTGCCGGCAGATGCCACGCAGCAGCAGCGCGACGGCCCCGGCATACCCCATCACTCCGGCCCAGCGCACCAGCGCGCCGCTGCCGCCGCTGCACCGCAAGTCGACTCGCCGCAGGAGGTCGGCCAGCAGGGGTTGCGCACCGGCGAACGGCTCGGTCAGCCCGTGCGGCGTCAGCCGTGCGCTGCCCTGCGCCATCAGCGCGACGATGCAGAGCAGGTGGGCAAAGGCCACCAGGGCCATTGGATAGCCCTGCCAGCGCAGACGCAGCAGGTGGGAGGTGGGCATGGTGCGTCGCTCGGCGGCGCGGACTCTTCGGCGGTAACCCCTTGCTGGCCTCCCTAGTGCGTCGGCCACCCGCGGTTACGGTTCCTGGTCGAACACCTCGACCGTCGCTTTCGGCGCCGTTGCGCGGCACAGTCATGGCCCCATGCCGCCATCGCTCTCGCCCGTCGAGTTTCGCGTGCCGCCGGTCGACGCCGTCGCGCTCGAGACCCGCGCCCAGGATCTCGGCACCCGTTCGATCAAGAAGCAGGCGAAGGTCCAGGGCCTGCAGATGGCCATCGCGATGATGGACCTGACGACGCTCGAAGGCATGGACACGCCGGGCAAGGTGCGCCAACTCTGCGCGAAGGCGATGCGGCCGCTGCCCGCTCGCGCCGACGTGCCCGCGTGCGCCGCGGTCTGCGTCTATCCGGACCTGGTCGGGGTCGCCGCCGCGGCCGTGCGCGGCAGCGCCGTGCAGGTCGCGTCGGTCGCCACCGGCTTCCCGGCCGGCCGCACCGACCGCGCGACCAAGCTGCGCGAAGTGCAGCTCGCGGTCGCCGCCGGCGCCACCGAGATCGACATGGTGATCGATCGCGGCGCGTTCCTCGCCGGCCGCTACGGCGAGGTCTACGACGAGATCTGCGCGGTCAAGCAGGCGTGCGGCGACGCGCACCTCAAGGTGATCCTCGAGACCGGCGAGCTGCGCACCTACGACAACATCCGCCGCGCCTGCCGCATCGCGCTGCTGGCCGGCGGTGACTTCCTGAAGACCAGCACCGGCAAGGTCGCACCGGCCAGCACGCTGCCGACCGTGCTGCTGATGCTCGAAGCGGTGCGCGACCACTACCTCGAGACCGGCCAGCAGGTCGGCGTCAAGGCGGCCGGCGGCATCCGTACGGCCAAGGATGCGCTGAAGTACCTGGTGCTGGTCGCCGAGACCTGCGGCGACCGCTGGTTGTCGCCGCGCTGGTTCCGCTTCGGCGCGAGCTCGCTGCTCAACGACGTGTTGCTGCAGCTCGAGAAGGAACGCACCGGCCGCTACCAGCGGCCGCAGGATTTCAGCGCCGATTGAGCGCACGGGGACACGCGATGGCCAAGACCGACAAAGTGGACGCGGGCAAGGTGGATGCAGGCGCGGGCAAGCGCGACGCGGCGCCGGAGCTGCCGTTCGACGGCGTGTGGCGCTACGCGCCCGCGCCCGAGAGCACCGACGTGGTGAAGATCGCCGCGCGGCACGAGCTGTTCGTCGGCGGCGCGTTCGTGCGGCCGAAGACCGGCAAGTACTTCGCGACGATCGATCCGGCGACCGGCAACGCGCTCGCCGAGGTCGCGCAGGCCGGCGAGAAGGACGTCGACGCGGCCGTGCAGGCGGCGCAGAAGGCGTGGCCGGCGTGGCGGCGGCTGTCCGGCGACGACCGCGCGCGCTACCTGTTCCGCATCGCGCGGATCCTGCTCGAGCGCGCGCGCGAGTTCGCCGTGCTCGAGACGCTCGACAACGGCAAGCCGATCAAGGAGACGCGCGACGTCGACATCCCGCTCGCGGCGCAGCACTTCTTCTACCACGCCGGTTGGGCCGACAAACTCGACCTGCTCTTTCCGGGCGAGCGCC
>CAYMRG010000494.1:0-4416 GCA_964392555.1 uncultured candidatus Brocadiaceae bacterium | reverse complement strand
GCGGCTCGCCAGAAACGGGATGATCGTCAGCGCGACGAGGAGCGAAGCGCCGACCGCGGGATGCTCGCCGACGGCTGGGGACACCGTATTGCAACTGGGATGCGCCATCGCGGGAACCCGAAAGTCCGTTCGTCGCGCGAAAGGCTCGGCCGGATACGGGTTGCTCGGCTGCTCGATCAGCTCGACCAGGCCGTTGCGATCGATGCGCACGCGGCCCTTCTGCGCCAGCGCCTGCCACACCTCGGCCGGATACTGGGTCGGCGGTTTGACCGCGACGATGCCGGAGTGGCCGCCCTTGCTGATCGCGTCGTGGCCGAGCCGCGACTCGTCGTCGAGGCGCGTCAGCTCCATGCGCTTCTTCAGCGCCTTGATCGCGCGCGTCAGGGTCTCCTTGGTGAACGAACCGTCCGGGTTCCTCTCGACGAGGTTGACGGGCTCCTTGCCGTGCTGGTCCATGCCGCCCTCATGCCGCCCGCGACCCGCCAGGCCATCGCTCGCCCGAGCGTCCACGTGGTCGATCTGCGGCGAATTCGCCGTAAGGTCCGGCCGGTCGCGGCCTCCTCTCCGGCATGCACAGGTCCCTCGCCTTCGTGATCCTCGGCGCCGCGGCGATCGCCCAACACCCTCTCCCCGTCGCGCCGGTGACGTCGGCACCGTTCCACGGGGTGTTCGTTGCCGACCCGGCCGCCGACGGCTCGCTCTGGGTGCGCGGCGAGCGCTACAAGCTCGGCCTCACGGTCGACGGCGCGGTCTACCAGCCGCTGTTCGGTCCGGCAGCGAGCCGCGACTTTCCATTGCAGGTCCGGCTGGTGCGTCTGCGGGTCGGCGAGCGCGACCTGCCGGTCACCCCGCGCGGCGGGTGGCAGCAGCCGCAGGAACGGGTCTTCACGCGGGATTGCGGCCCCGTGCGCGAGTGCTGGCGGGCGCTGCCCGAGGGCGCGCAGGTCGCGTTCGCGATCCCGGAGCCGGCTGGGCCCGGCGCGCTGTCGCTGCGGCTCGCGGCCGCGGGCGACCTGCGGCCGGTCGGCGACGGGCCGGGCGTCCGCTTCCCCGCTCCGGCCCTCGGCGAGGTGCGGTGCTCGGCGGCGACAGTGTTCGACGCGGCCGGCGCGCAGCTCGCGTTGCCGGTCACCGTCGTCGACGGCGAGCTGGCGATCGAGGTCCCCGCCGCGTTCACGGCCGTGGCGCGGTGGCCGTTGCTCGTCGATCCGCTGTTGACCACGGTCGCCGTGGACGCGACCGTCAGCGAACGCCGCAACCCGCGCGTCGCCTGCGAACCCACGACCGGCAACTGGCTCGTCGTCGCCGAGGAGCACCTCAGCGCGACCGACGTCGACCTGGTCTGCTCGCGCTACTCGTCGGCCGACCCGCCGGTGCTGCTCGACACGGTCTACGCGGACAACACGCCGGAGCTGACGCACAACCCCGACGTCGGCTTCGTCGCGGCGACGCAGCGCTTCATCCTCGGCTGGCACAATGCGACCAACGGGGTGTTCCAGTTCCGCAACCGCCAGGCGAACTCGACGACCCAGAGCACGACGATCGGTATCGGGGGCGGGATCGGCAACGATCTCGAGAACGCCGTGCGGATCGGCAGCTCGATCGGGCCGGATCGGTTCCTGCTGGTGCTGTTCCGCCATCAGGGCGGCCTCGCGACGCCGCTCACGAGCATGGCGGCGTCGCTGCACTCGAGCTCGGGGGCGCTGTTCTCCGTCGTGACCGTGCCGGTCGGCACGTTCGCGAGCATGCAGAACATCGCCTCGCCGGGCGACGTCAGCACGCTCGCCTCGGCGAGCGACAAGTGGCTCATCGCCTGGCCCGAGCAGACGGCGACCTTCCTGCCCAACTACCTGGCGAGGATGCAGGCGATCGGTTTCACGACGAGCACCGGACCGCTGACGCTGGAGCCGTCGGTGATCCTGACGCCGGTGAACTCGGCGGTGGTCTCCGGCGCGGCGATCGCCGGCCGCGGCGGCAACCTGTTCGCCGTCTGGTCCCGCGTCAGCGCCGCCACCGGCAGCGACCTCCACGGCGTGCCGATCGGCGTGGTCGGCGGGGTGTTCGCGCCGCTCACCACCGAGCAGAACCTGAGCGCCCAGGAACCGAACGGCCTCGTCGCCCGCGCCCAGCGCGCGCCGGTGGTCAGCTTCGACGGCACGCGCTTCGTCTATGGCTACCTCGAAGACGATGGCGCCGGCACGACCCTGCCGTTCGCCGCGACGGTGCTGGTCACCGGCACGGCGGTGGCGTGGCATGAAGGGCACCTGCAGCTCGGCACGGACCACACCAGCACGCTCGATCTCGGCTACGGCGCCAACAGCGTCCCCGGCGTGCACTGGGCGGTCGTCCAGCAGCTCGGTCCGACCGGTACCGGCGACGTGCAGGCGGCGGTCCTCGACGCGCGCGTACCGGGCTCCACGGCAACCTTCGCGCCGACCGGCTGCGGATCGCCGAGCGCGCCGGCCATCGCGCTGGCCGGCACGCCGGCGCTCGGGCGCACGTTCACCGTGTCGCTGACCAACGCGCCCGTGTTCCCGATCCTGCTGGTCGGTCCCGGGAGCCTGACGCCGCTGCCCGGCTGCGCTGGGTGCACGCTCGGCGTTGCCATGGCGGGTTTGCAGATGTTCCTCGGTTCGTCGCTGAGCGTGACGGTGCCGGCCGACCCGGCCTTGCTGCAGTTCCAGTTGGCCTTCCAGGGCATGAGCGGCCTGCACCCGGGCGGCTGCCCGGCGTCCTTCCTCGGCTTCGACTTCGCGCTGTCGGACACCCTGACGATCACCGTGCGGTAGCCGGCGACGCGGACGGAACGCGGGAATTCGGCGTTGTACGGGGCGCCCGCCGGACCTCGGACCCTCGGCCATGAACCTTCCCGTCCGACGTCTGCCCAGGTCAGCGTGTCTGCCGTGGGCTTCGCTGCTGCTGTTGGCGTGGTTGCTGTCGCTCCGCGACGCGGTCGGGCAATGCCAGACCGGTTGGGATGCCACCGCCGGCGTGCCCGGCGTCGACAACGTGGTCTTCGCCGCGACGATGTGGGATCCCGATGGCGCCGGGCCGTTGCCGGCGCGGGTCGTCGTCGGCGGCTCGTTCACGCATGCCGGCGGTGCGCCGGCCAACCGCATCGCGATGTGGGATCCCGCGACCAATGCCTGGTCGGCGTTCGGCGCCGGCATGGACAACGTCGTGCAGTGCCTGGCGGTGATGCCGAACGGCGACCTGGTCGCCGGCGGCCAGTTCTCGACCGCCGGTGGCATCCCGGGCCAGGGCATCGCCCGCTGGAACGGCACCGCCTGGTCGGCCTTCGGCGGCCCCGCGGATGCGTTGAGCGGCGTGCGGACGCTGTGCGTGCTGCCGAGCGGCGAGCTGGTGGCAGGTGGCCAGTTCTACTTCGCCGGGTTCACGCTCGTGAACTTCATCGTGCGCTGGAACGGCGTGTCGTGGCAGCCGATGGCCGGCGGCATGAACAGCTACGTCGTCGCCTCGGCGGTCCTGGCGAATGGCGACCTCGTGGTCGCCGGCGACTTCACGGTCGCGGGCGGAACGCCGTGCAGCTACCTGGCCCGTTGGACGGGTTCGGCGTGGGCGCCGCTCGGCGGTGGTACCGACGCCCCGGTGCATGCCCTGGCGCGCAGGGCGAGCGGCGACCTCGCCGCGGCCGGCCCGTTCGTGACGGCGGGCGGGACCACGGTCAACCACGTCGGGCGCTGGAGTCCGGCCACCGGCGCCTGGTCGGCGCTGGGCTCGGGGACGAACTACTGGGCCGATGCCCTCACGGTGCTGTCGGGCGGCGACCTGGTGGTCGGCGGTGAGTTCACGATGGCGGGCGGTGTCCAGGCGCAACGCGTGGCGCGCTGGAACGGCAGCGCGTGGTCGGCGGTGGGCATCGGCGTCGACACCCACGTCTACGCCCTGGCCGCCATGCCGGGCGGCGGCTTCGTCGCCGGTGGCGCGTTGACGGTGGCCGGTGGCCAACCGTCGTCGTTCTTTGCGCGTGCCTGCGGCAACGCCAATTGGACGGCGACCGGCTACGGCTGCTCGGTCACTGGCCCGGTGCCGGCGTTGACGTTCGTCAGTCCGCCGCAGATCGGTGGCACCTTCGCGCTCGCCGCCAACAACCTGGGCACGGGGATCCCGATCATGGTGACCGGCTTTCTGCCGGTGAACCTCTCGCTGGCGCAGATCGGGCTGGCCTTCTCTCCCGGCTGCTGGCTGCAGGCATCGCCGGACTTCCTGCAGGTGCTCGCGCCGGTCGCGGGCGCGAGCTCGTGGAGTCTCGCGATCCCCAACAACCCGGCACTCGCCGGCATGCACCTGTACAACCAGGCGCTCGTGCTCGACACGTTGTCCTCGGCGTCGAACGCTGGCGACGGCGAGATCCGCTGACCGAGCGCGCCGCTTTCGCCGTCCAGCGGCGTCAGG
>CAYMRG010000493.1:0-4421 GCA_964392555.1 uncultured candidatus Brocadiaceae bacterium | reverse complement strand
GCATCGGCAACGGCGACGGCTCGGCGGCGCGCGGCGCTTCGGCGGCCCGCGGGCGCGCCGGAGCGCTGCCGGCGGCGGCCGCCGGCGCGGCCTCACCGAGGATGTCGGCGCCGAAGTCGACCGGTGCGGCGAGCTGTTGCGACGCCCCCGGCAGCAGGCTGCTGACGTCTTCGTCCATCAGGCCCCAGCTGGTGTCGGCACCGGTGATCGGCGGCGGCTCCTCGCCACCTGCGAACAGGATGTCGTCGGGCTCCTTCGCGTCGGAAGGTTCCTGTTCGCCGAGGCGCACCTGGCCGTACGAAAACGGGTCGTAGCGAGTCATGACGGATCTCCAAACCTTCTGCGCAGGTAGCTCGACGGGATGCCCAGCTCCTTGCGGTATTTCGTCACCGTGCGCCGCGCCGCGCGCACGCCGCGCTGCTGCAGCAGCGCGACGAGATCGTCGTCGGACAACGGCGCGTGCTTGTCCTCGGCCGCGACCAGGTCGCGGATCTGCTGGGCCACGGCCATGCGGCCCTGCCCGGCGGCCGGCGCCGCTTCGATGCGGCTGCCGTCGAAGAAGTCGCGCAGGCGGAACACGCCGCGATCGGTCTGCACGTGCTTGCCGGCGATGGCGCGGCTGATCGTCGAGGTGTGCACGCCGAGCCGCTCGGCGACCTCGCTCATGCGCAGCGGCCGGATCGCGCTGCGGCCGCGCGCCAGGAACTGCGACTGTTCGCGCATCACCGCCTCGACCACGCGCAGCAGCGTCGCCTGCCGCTGGTGCACCGCGTCGATCAGGTCGCGCGCGGAACGCAGCTTCGGGCGCAGGTAGTCGCGGATCTCGCGCGCGGTGGTGCGGTCGCTGGCGATCGCCGCGTATTCGGCGTTGACCCCGAGCTGCGGCACGGCCGCTTCGTCGAGCGCGACCTGGACCACGCCGTCGCGCTGCCAGACGAACACGTCCGCGCGCAGCGGTGCCGCGGCCGCGTCGCGGAACGCCGCCGCGGGGCGCGGGCTCAGCTCGCGCATGCGCTCGAGCAGCGACTGCAGGTCGTCGATCGACACCTGCAGCGCCCGCGCGACCTCGGGCAGCTTGTTGCGGCCGAGGGCGTCGAGGTGTTCGCGCAGCAGCCGTTCGATGGTCGGCAGATCCGGATCGCCGTGCGCCTGCAGCAGCATCGCCTCGACCGGATCGCGCGCGCCGATGCCGCGCGGCTCCAGCGTCGTCAGCAGCGCGTGGGCCTCGGTCAGTCGTTCGAGCGGGCGACCCGTCGCGGCCGCGATCTCGGTCAGGTCGAACGGCAGCAGGCCACGTTCGTCGAGGTGCTCGACCAGGCACGCGACCGCATCGGCGAGGTCGCCGGCGATGCCCCGGAACGCCAGCTGCTGGCGCACGTGTTCGAGCAGCGAGTCGCCTTCGGCCGCGACGTTGGCCAGGAACTCGAGCTTGCGGTCCTCGCCGTCGCCGCCGGCCGGGCGCCGCCATTCCTCCCAGCCGGAGTCCTCGCGTTCCGGCGGCGGCGCGGCCGGCAGATCGGCGTCGGCGGCCGTCCGCACCTCCAGGGTCTCGTTCTGCTGCAGCTCCTGGTCGAGGAACTGCAGCAGCTCGGTGGTCGCGAGCTGCAAGACCTCGATCGACTGCAGCATTTGCGGCAGCAGGGCGAGGCGTTGCTCCTGGCGTTGGCCGAGGCGTACTTCGAGGACCATGGGCGGAAAGTCGTTCTGCTGCGGACTTTCGACCTCCCGCGCTGGAATCTTGAGCGGCCCGTGCCAAGCGTCGCAGAACGCCGCAGTCGCGCGACTTCAGTCGCGGCGCCGGCGCGCCGGACGGGCCTCGGGCGCCGCTGCCAACGGGTCTTCGGGCCACGCGTGTCGCGGATAGCGACGGCTCAGTTCGCGACGAACCTGCGGGTAGACGGTCGCCCAGAAGCTCGGCAGGTCGGTGGTGACCTGGACGGGGCGATGGTTCGGTGCCAGCAGTTCGAGCACGACCGGCACGCGGCCGCCGGCCAACGCCGCGACCGAACGCAGGCCGAAGAACTCCTGCAGCCGCGCCGAGACCGTCGGCCCGGCCGGCGCCGCGTAGTCGACGAACGCCGCGCGGCCCGACGGCAGCGGGATCTTGTCCGGCGCCTGCTGCGCCAGCGCCCGCCGCTGCCCGGAATCGAGCCCGGCGAGCAGCAGGTCGGTCAGATCGACGTCGGCGAGGGCGCGCAGATCGCTGCGGTCACCGAGCATCTGCACGGCGGCCGTGGCGACGGCGCCGTCGTCCCAGGTCGGCAGGCCGAGGTCCGGCATGCGCTCGGCGAGCCAGCGCGCCCGCCCGAGCAGCCGACGCAGCTCCTTCTGCTCGCCGAGCCAGCGCCACGGCTCGGCGGCCAGCAACGGCTGCAGCAACTCGGCGGCGCGCCCAGCCGGCAACTCGCCACCGCGCGCCGAGCGCAGCGGCAGGTCGCGGTAACGCTGTTCGCGGATCGCGACGACGCGCCCGGCGGCGGCGTCGAGTTGCGCGTCGACGACCTGGGTCAGCGCACGCGGTTGCTCGGCCTCGAGGTCGGCGAGTTCGACTGCCGCGGTCAGCACCGCGCGCGAACGGTTCTGCCGGCCGACTTCGTGCAGACGCAGCGCGAGCACGAGATCGTGGCCGTCGGCGGCGGCCGGCAGGCTCAGGCCCCGGCCCCCCACCATCGTCGCCGACCGCGCCTCCCCGGTCGTCGCGCGCCGCGCGACGCGGTCGGGAAAGCCCGCGAGCAGACTGCGCGCCAGCGCCGTCGTGTCGCGCGCGTCGCCGCGCCGATCGCCGGGCTCGCGCCGCGCATCGCCGACCAGCCGGTTGCGCGACGCCTGCAGCGCCCGCGCCTGGCCCGAGCCGGCGCCGAATTCGCGGCACAGCGCGTCCGGGAAGCCACGTTGCTCGGCGAGCAGGAACGCCTCGGTCGCGGCCAGCAGGTCGGCGCCGTCGTCCTGGCCGAGCCGTTCGACGTCGCTGAGCAGGACCGCGGCGGTCGCGGCCGCGACCGCGCAACCGAGTTCGCGGCCGCGCAGCACCACCGCGGCGAGCCGCGGGTGCAGTGGCAGCTCGAGCAGCTGCTGGCCGAACGACGTCAGCACGCCGCGCTGCGGCTCGACCGCACCGAGGTCGGCGAGCAGGTGGTCCGCGGCCGCCAGCGACTCGACCGGCGGGCGTTCGAACCAGCCGAACTCGACCGGGTCGCGGCCGGCGAACGCGCGCACCAGCAGGGCCGGTCCGCACAGATCGACGCGCTGGACGTCGGGCAGCGCCTGCGCGCGCATGCCGCGCTCCTCGGCCGCGCTCCACAAGCGGTAGCAGATCCCCGGGCCGGTGCGGCCGGCGCGGCCGGCCCGCTGCGTCGCCGACGCCAGGCTGATCCGTTCGAGCTGCAGCACGTCGACGCCGCGACCGCGATCGAACCGCAGCTCGCGCGCCAGGCCCGTGTCGACGACGGCGGTGACGCCGGCGATCGTCAGCGAACTCTCGGCGACGTTGGTCGACAGCACCACCTTGCGCTGCGCCAACGGCCGGATCGCCTGATCCTGCGCGGCGAGGTCGAGCCGACCGTGCAGCGGCAGCACCAGCACGCCGCGCCGCCGCGCCAGGTTCTCGAGTTCGCGTTCGCAACGCGCGATCTCGCCGGTGCCGGGCAGGAACACCAGCACGTCGCCGCCGGTCTCGTCGAGCGCGCGATCGACGGCGTTGCGCACCGTGACCGCCAGGTCAGCGTCGCTGCGCCGTTCGAGGTGGACGACCTGCACCGGATGCAGCCGACCGTCGCCGACGATCGTCCGGCAGCCGGGCAGGAAGGCCTGCAGCGGCGCGGGATCGAGCGTCGCCGACATCACGCACAGCCGCAGGTCGGGCCGCACCGTCGCCCGCGCTTCGGCCAGCATCGCCAGCGCGAGGTCGCCTTCGAGATGGCGTTCGTGGAACTCGTCGAGGCAGACCGCCCCGACGCCGGCGAGGAACGGATCGCGGACGATCCGCCGCACCAGCACGCCCTCGGTGACGAAGCGGACCCGGGTCCGCCGGCCGGCGCGCACGTCGCCGCGCACCTGGTAGCCGACGAGGTCGCCGAGGCTGCCGCCGAGCTCCTGCGCGACGCGCGACGCCGCCGCGCGTGCGGCGAGCCGGCGCGGCTCGAGCACGACGATCTCCTCGTCCGCGGCGAGCAGCGGCAGCAGCGCCGGCGGCACCCGCGTCGTCTTGCCCGATCCGGGCGGCGCCTGCAGCAGCAGCAACGGCTGCTCGCGCAGGGCCTGCTGCACGTCGGGCAGCACGTCGTCGATCGGCAGCGGTTCGCTCACGGTCGGCTCACGACAGCGGCCGCCGGCCCTCGATCGCATCGGCGAGGATCGACGCGCTGACCTGCGCGATGGTCGAGCCGGCCTCGGCGCTGCGCCACAGCTCTCGCCCGGTGACG
>CAYMRG010000492.1:0-4424 GCA_964392555.1 uncultured candidatus Brocadiaceae bacterium | reverse complement strand
AGGCGAGGGCGGTTTCTTGCATTGGCCCCGCAGTCTAGGAAGACGCATCGCGCGGCGCCAGCGCGCCGTCGCCGGGGTGTGACTCCGGCGAGTCCGGCTGCGCCGCCTCCGCCTGCGCCGCCTTCGGCTCCGCGGGTTTGATCGGGTCGCTGAGCGCGATCACCGTGCAGCCGACCTTCAAGGTCGGCGGGTTGCCGGCGGTGACGACCTGCAGCGAGCCATCGGCGGCGAGCACGAACAGCGGCCAGGCCTGTTCGCCGTAATGGGCACGGTACTCCTCTGGGCCGAAGTGCTCGGTGATGCGCGTCGCCTTGATACGGGCGCCCTTCTGCAGGCGTTCGCGCAGCTGCTCGATCGTGACGTCGGTGCGGAACAGCAGCCGGCCCGGCGACGGCTCGTGCGCCTTGTGCCGGGCGGCCGGCGGCAACCGGAACAAGCCGGCGCGGCCGAATGTCGGCAGCAGCTGCTGCATCGCCAGGCGGTTGATCTCGTCGCTCGGCGTGACCGCCAGCGCGTTGCCGATGCCGGCCAGTTCGGCCTCTTCGGCGAAGCGCGGCGACAGCACGCTGCCGTGCCAGGTGCGGAGGCCGGAGGTGCGCGCCGCGGCGGTGTTGCGCGCGTTGGTGTCGACCATCAGCACCTCGAGCTCCTGTTCGACCAGCGCGCTGCCGAGTTCGCGACCGACCAGGTCGGCGCCGACGATCAGCACGCCTTGCGGCGCGGTCTTGGCGATGCCCAGCGCGCGGGCGATCGGCCCGGCGGCGAAGCCGTAGACCACCACCGTCAGCACGATCACGGGGAACACCAGCGCGACGATCGTGCCGCCGTCGTCGAGCCCGCTCTGTTCGAAGTGCAGCGAGAACTCGGAGCTGACCGCGGCGACGACGATGCCGCGCGGCGCCATCGCCATCAGGAACGCGCGGTCGGCCCATGGCGTGCCGGTGAACAGCGTCGACGCGAGCACCGCCAGCGGCCGGACCAGCAGCACCAGCACCGCGGTGTAGAGCACCGGCTTCCAGCCGAGCTGCGTCAGCTGGTCGAGCGGGATGCGGGCCGCGATCGACAGGAACAGCACCGACAGCAGCACGGTCGACAGCTGCTCCTTCCACTCGGCGATGTGCTCGACGTCGAGGTTGCTGCGGTTAGCCATGACGATGCCCATCACGGTGACCGCGAGCAGCCCGGCCTCGGCCTGCAGCAGGTTGGCGACGACGAACGTCACGGTGACGACGCCGAACGTCACCGGCACGTGCAGCATGTCGGGCACCAGGAAGCGCTCGATCGCCTTCGCCAGCCCGTAGCCGCCGAGCAGTCCCAGGCCGCCGCCGAACAGCAGCGTGCGGGTGATGCCGAGCGCGATCTCGGTCGACGTCGCGACCGAGCTGGTCAGGGCCTCGAGCACGAGCACGGCGAGCAGTGCGCCGATCGGATCGATCAGGATGCCCTCCCAGCGCAGGATCGCGCCCAGCGGCGGGCGCGGCCGCACGTGGCGCACCAGCGGGATCACCACCGTCGGTCCGGTCAGCACCAGGATCGCGCCGACCAGGATCGCGACGCGCGTGCCGACTCCGGCGACGTAGACCGCAGCAAGCGAGCCGAGCAGCCAGGTCAGCAGCGCGCCGAGCGTCACCAGGTTGCGGACCACCTTGCCGGCGCCGCGCAGCTCGCGGAAGCGCAGCGTCAGGCCGCCCTCGAACAGGATCAGGCCGACGGCGATCGAGACCAGGCCGCGGAACGATTCGCCGAACAGGCGGTCCGGGTCGAGCAGGCCGGTCACGGGGCCGACGACGAAGCCGGTGACCAGCAGCAGCAGGATCGCCGGGATGCGCAGCCGCCACGCCAGCCACTGCGCGGCGGCGCCGGCGCCGAGCAGCAGGGCGATGCCGGACAGGGGAGGCAGGGAGGCCAGGGTCACTCGGGGGTCAGCTCGGCGACGAGCTCGCGCAGCAGGTGCCTGAGGTCGGCGGGCGTCGCAGCGACGTTCGCCGGCCCGTCGATCCGGCCGCCGACGTTCAGGACGAAGGCATGTTGCGGCACCGCGCGGTACATGTCGAGATCCGTCCGGTCGTCGCCGGCGACCAGGATGAAGTCCTCGGCGGTGGCGCCGGCGAGGTGGCTCGCGACGTAGCGGCCCTTGTCGATGCCGGCGGCACGCACCTCGAGCACGGCGTGACCGGGCACGGTCTCGGCCGGCTCGCCGGCCAGCAGCGTCGCCAGGCTCTCCTTGAGGTCGCGCGCGCGCCATGGCCCGTAGCCGGGATCGGCGAGGCGGTAGTGCCACGCGACACCGCAGACCTTCTTCTCGACGAACGAGCCCGGCACCTCCTCGCAGGTCTGCTCGAACAGCCCGAGCACGCGCGGCAGCCAGCGCAGGTCGACGTCGACCGGCTGCTGCCAGCCGCCGCCGGGCGACCGCACGGCGAAGCCGTGCTCGGCGCAGAGATGGATCGGCAGGTGGCCGAGCCAGGCGCCGAGCGTGTTGCGCCGCCGGCCGCTGACGACGTGCACCGCGGTGGCCGGCAGGGCCACTAGCCGGCGCAGCAGGTCGAGCAGGTCGGGCGTCGGGGCGGCGTGTTCGGGGCGCTGCGCGATCTCGCGCAGCGTGCCGTCGTAGTCGAGGAACAGGTGGCGGCGCGGCGCCGCGCGGGCTGCGGCGAGCAGGTCGTGGCGCCAGGTCGCGTCGAGCGGCGCCAGGTGGTGGGCCTGGTTGTGGTCGGCGGCGCGGCCGAGGCGGCGCAGGAAGCGCTGCGCCCAGTGGGCGCTGTCGAGCTCGAGCGCGCGTTCGTGCATCTCGCCGATGCGGTCGCGACGTTCCTCGGCCGGCATCGTCAGCGCCTGGTCGATCGCGTCGGCGATCGTCGTCACGTCCCACGGGTTGACCTGCAGCGAGCGGCTCAGCGACAGCGCGGCGCCGGCGAATTCGCTGAGGACCAGGCTGCCGCGCGCGGCGGTTGGCCGGTCGCTGGCATGGCCCTGGCACAGCACGAACTCGTGGGCGACGAGGTTCATGCCGTCGCGCACCGGCGTGACCAGGCAGGCGCTGGCGAAGCGGTAGAGCGCGGCCAGCTCGGGCGGCGCGATGCTGCGGTGCAGGAACTCGAGCGGCATGCGGCCCGGCGCGCCGAACCGCCCGTTGATGCGGCCGACCTCGCGCTGGATCTCGCGCAGCAGCGTCTTGTAGCTCTCGTTCTCCTCGCGCGACGGCACCAGCACCTGCAGCATCACCGTGTCGGCGGCGCGTTCGGGCGCGCGTTCGAGCAGCTGCGCGAACGCGCGCAGCTTCAGCAGGATGCCCTTGGTGTAGTCGAGCCGGTCGACGCCGAGCAGCAGCCGGCGACCGGGCCAGCGCGCCGCCAGCTCGGCGAGCTGCTCGATTCGCCGGCGTGCGACGAACAGCTCGCGGAAGGTCTGGACGTCGGCGCCGAGCGGGTCGACGCCGAGGCCGACGCGGCGGCCGGCCGAATGGATCGCGTCCGGCGCCGTCTCGAGGCCGAGCACGCGCAGGCACGCGTCGCGGAAGTGGCGCAGGTAGTCCGCGGTGTGGAAGCCGATGTAGTCGGCGCCGAGCAGGCCGCGCAGCAGTTCGGCGCGGCGCGGCAGCACCCGCCAGACCTCGGACGAGGGGAACGGCACGTGCAGGAAGAAGCCGATCTGCTGGTGTGGGCGCCGTTCGCGCAGCAGCTGGGGCAGCAGCATCAGGTGGAAGTCGTGGATCCAGACGACGTCCTCGGGCTTCGTCTCGGCGAGGATCCGCTCGGCGAACCGTCGGTTGACCGCCTCGTACTGCGGCCACGTCCGGTCGTCGAATTCCATGCGGCCGGGGAAGTAGTGCAGCAGCGGCCACAGCGTGCCGTTGCACATGCCGACGTAGAAGTGCCGTTCCTCGTCGGCGGTCAGGAACACCGGGCGCAGGCGGTGCGCGGCGAGCAGCTCGGTGACGCGCGGCCGGTGCGCGGCGGCGATCGGCGCGCCCGGCCAGCCGATCCAGCCGGCCATGTCGGTCACGGCGCGCAGCGCGGCGGCGAGCCCGCCGGCGGACGGCACCGCGGCGACCTCGCCGCGCTCGATCCCGACCCGCACCGGCAGGCGGTTGCTGACGATGAATATGTTGCGCTGCTGCATTGCTTCCACGGTGCCCGCCTTCACACTGCGTCGTCGAGAAGCCATGGTTGCAGCAACCGGACTCATCGGCAACTGTTCGTTCAACGCATTGATCGAGCGCGGTCGCGTCGTCTGGCTCGCCTGGCCGCGGCCCGACAGCAGCTTCGTCTTCGGCGAGCTGATCGACAGCCAGCCGGGCGGCGCCGGCGAACGCAGCGGCGTCTACGCGATCGAGCCGGTCGGCGAGGCCACGCACTTCGTCGAATACGTCGCCAACACCCACGTGCTGCGCACGGAGTTCCGCGGCGACGGCTGGGCGTTCG
>CAYMRG010000491.1:0-4425 GCA_964392555.1 uncultured candidatus Brocadiaceae bacterium | reverse complement strand
GCGCCAGCGTCCTCGCGCTGCTCGGCGACTCGGTCACGACCGACCACATCTCGCCGGCCGGCAACATCGCGAAGGACAGCCCCGCCGGCCGCTTCCTGATCGAACGCGGCGTCGAGCCGGTCGACTTCAACCAGTACGGCGCGCGCCGCGGCAACGACCGTGTCATGACGCGCGGCACGTTCGCCAACATCCGCCTGCGCAACCTGCTCGTCGAGCAGGAGGGCGGTCTGACGAAGTTCCTGCCGACCGGCGAGACGATGGCGATCTACGACGCCGCGATGCGCTACCAGGCGAGCGGCACGCCGCTGTGCGTGCTCGCCGGCAAGGAGTACGGCACCGGCAGCTCGCGCGACTGGGCGGCGAAGGGCACGTTCCTGCTCGGCGTGCGGTTCGTGCTCGCCGAGAGCTACGAGCGCATCCACCGCAGCAACCTCGTCGGCATGGGCGTGCTGCCGCTGCAGTATCTCGACGGCCAGACGCGCGAGTCGCTCGGGCTCACCGGCCAGGAGTCGTTCGCGGTCGCCATCGACGACACCGTGTCGCCGCGCCAGAACCTGACCGTGACCGCGACGCGGCCCGACGGCAGCACCAAGACGTTCGAGGTGCAGTGCCGCATCGACACGCCGGTCGAGGTCGACTACTACCGCAACGGCGGCATCCTGCAGACCGTGCTGCGCAAGCTGCTGGCGCAGGCCGGCGCGAAGCAGGCGACGCCGGCGAAGCGCGCCGGCGTGGCGAAGAAGGCGGCCAAGAAGGCGCCCGCGAAGAAGCCCGCCGCCAAGCCCAAGGCGACGAAGAAGCCGGTGAAGAAGGCCGCCAAGCAGGCTGCGCCGAAGAAGGCCGCAAAGCCGACGGTGAAGAAGGCTGCGCCGAAGAAGCCGGCGGCCAGGCCGACCGCCCCGAAGAAGGCCGCACCCAAGAAGCCGGCACCCAAGAAGGCCGCGCCGAAGAAGGCCGCGAAGAAGCCCGCCGGCAAGCGGCGCTGAGCAGCACCGCGCCGGCGCGCGATCAGCCGAGGCGGCGCTTGACCAGGGCGCCGCGCCTGCGCCGTTCGCCGCCGACCGGCATCGCCGCGCCGACGCGGCGCGCGGCATCAACCGCGGCGGCCGCCGTGCGCGCGTGCACGAAGGCGAGCACGTCGCCCTTCTCGACCGCGTCGCCGAGCGTGCGGCGCAGGACGATGCCGACGTGCGGATCGATCGCATCGCTCGGCTGGCGGCGACCACCGCCGAGATCGACGACGACCTGGCCGAGCGCCAGCGGATCGACGTCGGCGACGAACCCCGCCGCGGCGGCCACGACCTCGACGACGTGCGGCGCCGCGCCGAGCAGCGATGGCTCGTCGAGCACGCGCGGGTCGCCGCCCTGCAGCTCGAGGTTGTGACGGAACACCTGCCGCACCACGCCGTCGCCCCACAGCCGCACCAGCGTCGCGCGCGCGGTGGCCGGGTCGTCGGTGATACCGGCGAGCAACAGCATCTCGACGCCGAGCGCGAGCGTCACCTCGCGCAGATCCTCGGGGCATGCCCCGTCGAGCGCCTGCAGGACCTCGGCCACTTCGAGCGCATTGCCGATCGCCAGCCCGAGCGGATGGTCCATGTCGGTCAGCAGCGCCGCCATGCGGATGCCCGCGGCGCGCCCCGTGGCGACCAGCATCTCCATCAGCTGCTCGGCGTCGTGCTGCTGCACCATGAAGGCGGCGCGCCCGCACTTCACGTCCATCACCAGCCCGTCGATGCCTTCGGCGAGCTTCTTCGACAGGATCGAGCTGGTGATCAGCGGGATGCTCTCGATCGTGCCGCTGACGTCGCGCGTCGCATACATGCGACGGTCGGCCGGCGCGAGGTCGGCGCTCGGCGCGGCCATCGCGTAGCCGCACTGCTCGAGCACGTATTGGAAGCGTTCGATCGACAGGTCGGTGCGGTAGCCGGGCAGCGAGGCGAGCTTGTCGATCGTGCCACCGGTGTGGCCGAGGCCGCGACCGCTGACCATCGGCACCGCGACGCCGGCCGCGGCGACCAGCGGCGCCAGCAGCAGCGACACCTTGTCGCCGACACCGCCCGTCGAGTGCTTGTCGACCTTGACGCGCTTCAGGTGGTCATGGCGCAGCACCCGCCCCGAATCGCGCATCGCCAGGGTCAGCGCCGCGGTCTCCTCGGGCGTCATGCCGTTGCAGCAGACCGCCATCAGGAACGCGCCGAGCTGCGCGTCGCCGAGCGAACCGTCGACGACGCCGCGCACGAGATCCTGGATCTCGGACGTGGTCAGGGTGCCGCCGTCGCGCTTCTTCGCGATCAGACGAGCCGGATGGTGTTGCATGGTGCTTCCCCTACGAACTGCTTCGACGGGCGCGGGTCACGGCGCGCCGGTCAAGGCGCAACCGGGTGCCACAGCGTCTTGCACTCGACGAACGGCTCGACCCACTGCAGCGAGCGCAGGTACTCGACCTTCTGCCAGGCCGCCGGCGCGAGGTCGCAGTAGCGCACGCGCTTGCAGTTGTCGGCCGCCGCCGTGGTCAGCGCCGCGTCGGGCTTGCCGGCCACCAGCAACCCGTCGACGTCACGGTGCGCCGCGAACTGTCCCGCGAGTTCGGCGCGCTGGCCAGCCAGCAGGTTCAACACGCCGGCCGGCACGTCACTGCTCGCCGCGACCTCGCCCAGCGCGAGCCCGGCGAAGGGCGCCGCCTCGCTGACCAGCGCGACCACGCTGTTGCCGCCGACCAGCAGCGGCAGCGCCAGCGCCAGCACGCCGACCAGCGCAGGCCGGTCCGGCGCCAGCACGCCGATGACGCCGGTCGGCTCGACCGTCGAGAAGTTGAAGAACGGCCCGGCGACGGCATTCTGGCTGCCGAGCAGGCTCTGCAGCTTGTCGCACAATCCCGCGTACCAGACCGTCAGCGCGATCGCCGCATCCACCTCACGCTTCGCCGCCGCAGCCGTCGCCCCGCCGACTCCCAGCTCATCGAGCAACGCCGCGCGCCGCGACTCGAGCATCTCGGCCAGCCGATACAGGATCTGCCCGCGCAGGTACGCGCTCTGCCCGCGCCACGTCGCCAGCCCGCTGCGTGCCGCCACCACCGCATCGCGCAGGTCCTTGCGGCTGCCTCGCGCGACGTTGATGCCGGGATTGCCAGCCGGCCGGTAGCTGCGGCCGGACTCGCTGCGCGGGAACTTACCGCCGACGTAAAGCTTGTAGGTCTTGGGGACCGGCAGGGTCATACACGGCAACGTGCCACCGCACACGCCACGGTGCAAGCGCCACCTCCCCCAGCAGCACCCGTTCCGCCTCTTCCGGCTCCTCCCTTCCGGTTGCTCTCTTCGGCTTGCCCTCTGCCGGTTCATCCCTTCCGGTTCATCTCTTCTGGTTCATCTCTTCTGGCCCCTCTCTTCTGGTTCTTCTCTTCTGGTCTTCTGTTCTGGTTCTTCTCTGTGGTCTCTGTGTTCTCTGTGTTTATTTCCTCTGGGAAGAACCCAGAAAGGGGAAACACAGAGGAAAGAAAGAGGACACAGAGAACACAGAGAAGAAGGGCAGAAAAAGAGCGACAGACAGAGCCAGAAGAGAAGAGAAGAGAAGAGAAGAGAAGAGAAGAGCAACCGCTCATGGATCGCCGTGCGCCGCGTGCGGCTTGTTGGCCGCCGCGCGGAAGTCCTCTTTGCGAAGGCCGAGCTGGTGCAGCTTGCTGTAGAGCGTTCGCGCGCTGATGCCGGCGCGCTGCGCGACCTGGCCGAGGCGGCCGCGGCAGTCGCGGAGCAGCGCGGTGAAGTAGGTGCGTTCGAAGTCTTCGGCGACGCGGGCGGCGGCGGCTGGGAACGGCAGTGCGAGCAGGTCGCCGGCGAGCGGCGCGGTCGCGCGCGCGCCATGGCCGACGATGCCGGAGAGGTCCTGTACGCCGACCTGCTGGCCGTCGCCGAGCAGCACCGCGCGTTCGAGCACGTTGGCGAGTTCGCGGACGTTGCCGGGCCAGTCGTAGGCGACCAGCGCCTGCATCGCCGCGGGATGGACCGCGATCGGTCGGCGGTTGAGGCGCACGCACAGCGATTCGAGGTGGTTCTGCACCAGCACCGGGATGTCGGCGCGGCGCTCGCGCAGCGGCGGGATCGACAGCGCGACGACGGCGAGGCGGTAGTAGAGGTCGGGGCGGAAGCGGCCGGCCTCCTGCTCGACGCGCAGATCGCGGTTGGTCGCGGCGACGACGCGCACGTCGACCGGGATCGCGTGCTCGCCGCCGAGCGGGCGGATGCGGCGGTCCTGCAGCGCGCGCAGCAGCTTGACCTGCAGGGCCAGGGGCATCTCGCCGATCTCGTCGAGGAACAGCGTGCCGCCGTGCGCCAGTTCGAACAAGCCGCGGTGCGCGCGCACCGCGCCGGTGAACGCGCCCAGCGCGTGGCCGAACAATTCGCTCTCGAGCAGCGCTTCGGGCAACGC
>CAYMRG010000490.1:0-4432 GCA_964392555.1 uncultured candidatus Brocadiaceae bacterium | reverse complement strand
GGCCCGCGCCAGTGCGGATCGCCCTGCGTCGCCATCGTGCCGCCACCGCCACCGCTGCCGCCGCCCGTGCCGCCGTAGCCGGTGCCCGTGTAGCAGCCGGCACAGGCGATCCGGCCGCCCTGGCCACCCTTGTTGGGCACCTGCCGCGGGCCTCGCCCGTTGCCGCCGAAGGCGTCGCGCTGGTTCGCGCCGGGCGTGCCGTCGCCGCCGCTGCCACCGCTGCACGCGCCGATGCCGCCGGCCTTCGCATAGCCGGACGACTGCAGCGTGTTGACCAGTTCGCCGCGGCCGCCGCCGACCGAGAGCGTGCCATCGACCGTGAAGTCGCCGCTGCACAGCCAGACCATCGGGTTGGGGCCCTGGCCGCGCACGCTCACCCCGTTGGGGATGTGGACGTCGCGGAAGTGGAACTCGCCGCCGACGACGGTGATCGGCGGACCCGACGTCGGCACCAGCGAGGTGTAGGCGGTGTTGAGCACGACCTCGTTCGCATTCGGCTCGTAGTCGGACGTGCTGACCTTGCCGCCGAAATCGAAGCCCGCGCGCAGGAAGCCGACCCCGACCTCCGCCGGTGTCTCGGCGAAGTAGGCGTCGGGGTCGATGGTCGAGGCGAGGAAGTCCTCGACGATGCCGTTCCACTGCTGCTCGTAGGCGACGGCGGTGTGGAACTCGGCGAACACCGGGTCGTACGTCGCGTCGGCGACGTTGTCCTCGCCGGCGATGTCCTGCAGCGCGGCCGCGACGACGACCTGGACGGTCGCATTGTTCGGCAGCACGCCGACCGGGCGCAGCACGACGGTGGCGCCGGCGACGTCGTTCTGTTCGAGGTGACCCGTCGTCGGCAGCCAGCGCGGGGCGCCGTTCTCGTCGAGGTAGCGCAGGTGGATCCGCCCCGGCGCGGCCCCGCGCAGCAGCGGATCGGGATCGTCGCGCAGCGTCAGGTTCGCCGATTGGGGATTCAGGGCCTGGTCGAAGGCGAGGCGGATCTCGACCGGTGGCGCGCCGAACAGGCCGAGCGGCACCTGGTCGAGGTCGTCGCCCGGAGTGACCGCGAACCCGGTGCGCCGCGGGCCGCCGGGCGCGGGGTTGCGGAACAGCTGCGCCGGGGTGGTGCCCGGCGCGGTGGTGAATTGGAACGAAGCCGGCTGGCGCAAGCCGTCGCCCTGGTCGCTGCGCAGCACGGTGCCGTTCGCCGCCGATCCACCGACCAGCTGGACCAGGTAGCTGCTGCCCGGCCGCAGGCCGCCGTCGTCGAGCGCGTCGTTGGTGGCGAGGCGCGGCAGGAAGCGCAGGCGTCGGCCGGGCTGCTGATCGCCTGGGCGCGTCGCCAGGACGAAGCGGCCCTGGACCACGCGACCGGCGTCGCCGGTCGCCGATTCGAGCTCCTGGATGACGACCGTCGTCAGGCTCGCCGAGTCGAGGTCGACCGACTGCGTGAAGTCGAAGTCGATCGGGTCGTTGAGGTAGACCTCGCCGTCGTTGGTCGGCGTCGATGCGACCAGCAGCAGGTCGCCGCCGGCCGCGAGCGGGCCGGTCCGGCTGCCGCTGCATGCCGCCAGCGCGGCGAGCAGCAGCAGGTGGATGCGGTGGGTGGGGAGCGGCGTGCGCGGCGTTGCCATGGGAGCCTCTGCGATCCTCTTCGACCGCAGTAGCCGGCAGGCCGCGCGCGCGTAACACGGCGAGCGATACATGACGCCGCCGCGCGCTATCGCTCTGGCTGGTCGGCGCCGCGCGCCCTGCGCGGCAACGGCGTCGGCGGCGTGAACGCCGGCGTCCGCTGCGGGATCGGGATCGCGCGCTGGGGCTTGCCGAACAGCTTCGCCGGCGAGGCCTTCGCGTCGAGCACGCGCGTCATCGCGATCTCGTCGCACGCCATGAACTTCGGGCAGTGGCGGCAGTCGTTGAAGACCTTGTGCGGCAGGTCCTCGTGCTGGCACATCGTGAAGCCGACCTTCTGGAAGAAGTCCGGCACGTAGGTGAACGCGAACAGTCTCGGGATGCCGAGTCGCTTCGCGTCGACGACCAGCGCTTCGACCAGCGCGCGGCCGACGCCGTGCTTCTGCGACGAAGGATGCACGGCCAGCGAACGGACCTCGGCGAGGTCGGTCCACGTGATCGCCAGCGCGCCGCAGCCGGCGAACGCGCCGTCGACCTCGGCGATGTGGAAGTCGCGGACGTTCTCGATCACCGACGCCGGCGATCGCGGCAGCATGACCTGCTGCACGGCCAGCTCGTTGACGAGCGTGAGGATCTGCTTCACATCGGCGACCAGCGCCGGGCGGACGGTGATCTCAGCCATGGTCTTCGTCTTCTTCGTCGAGGTCTTCGCAATCGGGGTCGAACGGTTCGTCGTGGTCGGCGGCCTCGCCGACCGCGGGCAACGTCGCCCACGCCGCGAGCAGCGCCTCCCAGCGATCGACCTCGGCGGCGACGCGCTCGGGCGCGGTGCCGCCGATCACGGCGCGGCGATCGAGCACGGCGCGCACGGCGAGCGCTGCCTTCAGGTCGCACGTCAGCTGCGGCAGCAGCCGCTGCTGCTCGTCGGTCGGCAGGTCCTGCAGCTCGACGCCGAGCTCGACCGCGCGGTTGACGGCGCGGCCGACGACGCCGTGTGCGTCGCGGAACGGCACGCCGGCGGCGACCAGCAGGTCGGCGAGGTCGGTCGCGTTCTGGTAGCTGCGGCCCGCGGCGTCGGCGCAGCGCGCCGTGTCGAACGTCGCGTGCTCGACGGCGAGCGCCGCGGTGTGCAGGCACATCTCGGTCTCGAGCAGGGCCGGCAGCAGCGTCTCCTTGTCGGTCTGCAGATCGCGGTTGTAGGCCAGCGGCAGGCCCTTGACCGTCGTCAGCAGCGCCATCAGCGCGCCCTGCGCGCGGCCGGCCTTGCCGCGCACCAGCTCCATCGCGTCGGGGTTGCGCTTCTGCGGCATCAGGCTCGAGCCGGTCGACACCGCGTCGCCGAACGTGACGAAGCCCGCCTCCTGGCTGGCGAAGAAGATGTAGTCCTCGGCGAGCCGCGACAGGTTGGTGCAGGTCATCGCGCAGGCGAACGCGAGCTCGCACAGGTGGTCGCGCGCCGACACCGCGTCGAGGCTGTTGTGGGTGGGGCCGTTCTGGAAGCCGAGCTGCGCGGCGATGTCGACGCGATCGACCGGCACGCTCGTGCCGGCGAGCGCGCCGCTGCCGAGCGGGCAGCTGTCCATGCGGCGGAACGCGTCGGCGAAGCGTTCGCGATCGCGCGCCAGCGCCTCGACGTGGGCGAGCGCGTGGTGGCCGATCGTGATCGGCTGCGCGCGCTGCAGGTGCGTGTAGCCGGGCATCGGCGCGTCGAAGTGCTGCGCGGCCTTCTGCACGAGCACCGCGCACAGCTCCTGGATGCCTTCGATGCAGTTCAGCACGTGCTCGCGCAGGAACAGCCGCAGGTCGGTCGCGACCTGGTCGTTGCGCGAACGGCCGGTGTGGATGCGCTTGGCGAGGTCGCCGCAGCGCGCGCCGAGCTCGCGCTCGACGAGGCTGTGCACGTCCTCGGCGGGGTCGTCGGCCGGGACGCCGTGCTCGACCCAGTGTTCGGCGAGGTCGTCGATCGCGGCCTGCACCTTCGCCAGCTCGTCGGGCGTGAACACGCCGGCGGCGGCCAGCGCCTCGGCCCACGCGAGGTTGGTCTCGAGGTCGGCGAACGCGAGCACGTGGTCGACGGGCAGGCTCTTCTGGAACTCGGCGAACGCCGGATCCAGGCCGCCCTGGAAGCGGCCGCCCCACATCTGGCCGGGGCCGCTCACGAGCCGGCTCCCTGGACCTTCGCCGCGACGGCGCCGGGCAGTCCGTAGAGCTTGACGAAGCCGTAGCTGTCGGCGTGGTCGAACGAGGCACTCTGGCCGAACGTCGCGAGATCCTCGGCGTAGAGGCTGTACTGCGACGTCGCCGCCAGCGCGGTCGCGGTGCCCTTGTAGAGGCGCACGCGCACGTCGCCGGTGACGAACTTCGTCGCCTCGGCGAACAGCGCGTCGAGCGAGCGGCGCGCCGGGTGGAACCAGCGGCCGGTGTAGACGAGGTCGGCGTAGTCGGGCATCAGCTTCTCGCACAGGCGCAGCGTGTCGCGCTCCATCGTCAGCGCGCGCAGCGTGCGCGCCGCCTCGAGCACGATCGTGCCGCCCGGCGTCTCGTAGACGCCGCGCGACTTCATGCCGACGAGCCGGTTCTCGCAGATGTCGACGCGGCCGACGCCGTGCCTGCCGCCGAGCTCGTTGAGCCGCGCCAGCATCGTCTCCGGCGGCAGCGCCTCGCCGTTCAGCGTGGCCGGCACGCCGGCCGTGAAGCCGAGCGTCAGCTCGAGCGGCTGGTCGGGGGCCTTCTGCGGGTCGGTCGTCAGCATCCAGACGTCGTCCGGCGGCGCGTTGCCGGGCGATTCGAGCGCCCCGCCCTCGTGGCTGATGTG
>CAYMRG010000489.1:0-4463 GCA_964392555.1 uncultured candidatus Brocadiaceae bacterium | reverse complement strand
TCCGGCGCCAGTTCGGCCCGCTTCCGGCACGCGGCCGAACTGGCGCCGGATTCGCTGTGGCCGTGGCTCGGCCTCGCCCACACGCTGCGGCAGAGCGATCCGGCATCGTCGCTGGCGATCTACGAGCGGACGTTCGCCGCGGCTGCCGGCCACCCGCTGGTGGCCATCGCGCTCGCCGCCGCGCTGAGCGCGGCCGGTGACCAGGAGCGCGCCCTGGCGGTCTACCGCGGCCTGACCGCCGATCCGCGCGTGCCGGGCGTCGGCGATCTCGGCGTCGCCCAGACCGAACTGGCGCGCGAACGGGCCGACGAGGCGTGGCCGGCGCTGCTGGCGGCGCTGCGCGAGCGGCCGTTCGATCCCGGCGTGCAGGGCATGGTGCAGCGCTGGCTGGCGGCGGGCGCGTCCGACGACCGCAGCGCGCAGGTGCTCGACGTGCTGCGGGAACGACCCGACCGGCTGGCCGCGTTCGGCAGCGGCGCCGGACTCGGTGCGCTGGCCGACCTGCTGCAGCGCGGCAACCAGCCGCAGGCGGTGCGGACGCTGCTCGAGCAGCGCGCGGTGTCCGCCCGCCAGCCGACCCTGCGCCGCGCGCAGCGCCGCGACCTGCTCGCGCTCGGCGACGTCCGCGCGTTCCTCGACCTGGCGCTCGCCGATACGCCGCGCGCGCTGGTCGCCGCCGAACCCAACCGGTTGCGCGGCCGCTGGCTGATCCTGCTCGACGGTCCATGGCGCGAGGGCGATCCGCTGGCGTCCGCGGCGCAGGCGCTGGCGCTGGTCCAGGCGCTCGTCGACGTCGGCTGGCTCAGCGAAGCCGAACTGGTCGCCGAAACGGCGCTGCGCCGCTGGCCGGGCGATCCGGCCGTGGCCGCGGTGCGCGACCTGGCGCGCCGCGAACTGGCCTTCGAGGCGGGGCTGCGGCGCATCATCTACCAGGGCTACCGCAGTGCCGAAGGCCCCGACCTGCGCACCGTGCTGGCGCAGCTGCGCGAACTGTCGCAGCAGGTGCTGGGCGAGGACGTCGTCGGCGAGCCCGAGATCTTCACGGTGCCGCTGGTCGGCGAACTGCTCGATCCGTTCCGCGGCACGCTGGCGGCCCACCTCGACCGCTTCAACCGGCACTTCGTGCTCGGCCAGCGCTCCGGCGGGCACACCGAAGGCATGCTGATGACGCGGCTCGCGTTGACCGAGCTGCCGGATTCGGTCGACCTGCCGCTGCCGGGGCGCTGCTACGAGGTCGTCGCCATCGACCGCGACCTGCGCGTCTTCGCCAGCGTGCTCGGCGGCGACTTCGCCGGCGTCGCGCTGCTGAACCACTTCTGCCTCGACTACGACGCCGTGCGCGAGTGGGCGGGCGGGATCGCCGACCGGCGCCGCATCGCCGCCGAGGACGGCGGGGCGCTGGCGACCGATCCGCTGCCGGCCGCTCCGGGTCTCGATCCGTTCGACGTGGCCTGGCGGCTCGAACTGCTGTCCCCGGTACAGGACACGGCGCTCGAAGCGGCGATCCTCGACACGATCCGCCACCACGAGCGCCAGCACCTGGTCGACGCCTGCCACTACCTGCCGGTCGAGAACAACCTGTGGCGCGGTTTCGGCCTGCTGCTGCAGTTCGGCTTCTCCGCCGCCTGGGTCGAGGGCGAGATGGAGCGCCGCGCCGAACTCGCGTCGTTGGCGATCTCGCCCCACACCGAGCTGGTGCTGGCGCACATCGCCGACTTCATGAGCGAAGGCGAGACCGATTCGCCGCACCATCGCGGCTTCCGGCAACTCGGCGCTGAGCTGACCCGCGAGCTTCAGGTGCTGGGCCTGAGCGCGGACGCCAGCGCGCCCAGCCGCTGGCATCTCGTCGACGGGGAGCTGATCCGGCAGGCGGCCCGACGGCTGCTGGCGCAGGTGCCTTGACGGTTGTGCCGGGGGCCGGGACGGCCGACAAGAGGCCCTTGCCAGCGAGGGATGTCCGGTCCGGCACGCGATTTGGTATCGTCATGCCGTCCCCTCTGCCGAACGCTCTCGCCGGCGCCGTGCGCGCCACCTGGAGATCGACCATGAACCGTTCCCGCCTGCTGTCCCTGTTCGCCGCCTTGGCCGCCGCGCTGCCCGCCGTGCGTGCCCAGGACCCGACGCCGCCCAAGGGGCCGGACCCCGAGGTCGCGGCCAAGATCAAGACCCTGAAGGAAGCCGTCGCCGACAAGAAGTTCGCGCGCGACGCCGAGGCCGTGAAGCTGATCGACGAGCTGCTGATGAAGCTGCAGGCCGGCGCCGATCCGAAGGACCAGAAGGAGGTCGTCAAGGCCTTCGATTTCGTGCTCAACAAGAGCCCGAAGCTGCGGCCGGCCGACAACGCTGCGCTCTACAACGGCGTCGTCGCGGCGCTCGGCGGCTGCGGGGCCGACGGGGCGAAGGCGCTGAAGGACGCGTTCGAGGGCAAGCGCTTCCCCGACAAGACCGAGTGGGTGCCGCTGCGCGAGCAGATGCTCAAGAACGTCGGCAAGACCAAGGACGACTCGATGGTCAAGTTCCTGCTCGACGAGGCGCGGCGCAGCCCGGAAGCCGCGCTGCAGAAGGCCGCCGGCGAGGCGCTCGGCAACTTCGGCGAGGCGAAGGAGGCGGTCCGCAAGGACATCGTCAACCAGCTCCTGGTCACCTACGGCGAGCTGTCGCAGAAGGCCGGTGAACTCGGCTCGTCGAACGTCGAGGCGCAGAACGCGCGCGATCGGCTGGCGGCGATCACCAAGGACTGGAACGACACCCTGGGCAAGCTGACCGGCCAGGCCTTCGACAAGTTCCTCGACTGGCAGAGCTGGTACAACAAGCACAAGGGCGAGAGCTGGTGATCGCGCGCGCGGCGGGAAGAAGCCGCCGTTGGCCTCGTCCGAGCGCAACCATGGCCCGCTGGCTCTGCCCCCTCGCCGCACTGGTCGCCCTCGCGGGCGTGATCGCGTTGACGCTCGAGACCCGGCGGCTGGCCGAACTGGTCGGCCGCGGCGACATCGAGGTGCGCGCGGCGACCGCCGCGCGCGATGCCGCCGCGCGCGAACGCGACGAACTGCGCGCGGCGCTGGCTGCTGCCGGGCAGGAGCGGGACACCGCGACCGCGGCCCAGAAGCGCCTCGAAGGCGAAGTGTTCGCGGCGCAGAAGCGGCTCGAGGACATCCAGGCGGTCATCCGCGAGCGCACGGCGCAGTTCGAGCAGGCGGCGGCGAATGCCTCCCGCGCGGCCGCCGACCAGCTGCGGCCGATGCCGGAGGGCGTGCGTGCCTGCCTGGTCGCCCTGCACGACTACCTGCGCCTGGACGGCTTCACCCAGCAGCGCTTCCTGTCGGCGCAGCGGCTCGACGCGGACGGGCTGCACGGCGTCGAGATGCTCGACACGGCCGGCGACGGGCTGTCGGCGGCGTTCGTCCAGGCGGGGCGGATGACGGCGAGCCTCGACCGCAGCGCTGGGCGGCTCGAGCTGCGGTTCTTCGACGGTGTCCGGACCGAGCACGGTGAGACCACCCCGTTGCCCACGGACGGGCTGGCGATCGTCTACGCGCCGGTCGACGGTCGCGTCGTCGAAGCGCGGCTGCCGATGCTGGTGCGCGCGGCCGGCGAGTATCCGCCGGCGGACGACGGCGACGCCGCGGCGCACGCCCACGCCGTCGATGGCGCCGTGCAGCGGCAGTGGCTGCGGCGCTTCGAGCGCCTGCTGGCCGCCGCCGGCACCGACGAACGCCTCGACGTGCGCCGGTTCCGCGGCCTCGCCGACGGCTGTTTCCTGGGCGCCGAGATCCACGGCACCGACAGCAAGCACATGCTGCGGATGTATGCGAACTGCGACCGCCTGGCGGTCGAGGTCGACGCCGCGAGCGGGGTGGTGTCGCTGTGGTTGCGCGGCGGTGTCTTGCACCGCGAGGGCGTCGAGTCGACCATCTCCGCCGACCAAGGTCTGCGCATGATGTTGCCCGACGTGACTCCCCGGATGGCCACCGAAGCCATGCTCGGCATGGTGGTGGCGAAGTGACCTCTGCCCCTCGCCGCGGCGCGTTCGCGACGTTCGCCGAAGCCTGGACCGGGCCGGTGGACGTGGCGCTGCGCGATCTGCTGCCGGTGCCCACGGCGGCGCCGGCGCGGCTGCACGAGGCGATGCACTACGCGCTGTTCCCGGGCGGCAAGCGGCTGCGCCCGCTCCTGGTGCTGCTCGGCTGCCAGGCCGCCGGCGGCGAGCCGCGCGCGGCGTTGGCGGCGGCCGCAGCGCTCGAGTGCCTGCACACCTACAGCCTCGTCCACGATGACCTGCCGTGCATGGACGACGACGATCTGCGGCGCGGTCGCCCGACCTGCCACAAGGTCTACGGCGAGGCGATGGCGCTGCTGGCCGGCGACGCGCTGCTGACGCTGGCGTTCGTCGGCGCCGCCAGCGCCGGCGCCGAGGCGGTGCGCGAGCTGGCGGTCGCCGCCGGCAGCCTCGGCATGGTCGGCGG
>CAYMRG010000488.1:0-4475 GCA_964392555.1 uncultured candidatus Brocadiaceae bacterium | reverse complement strand
AGGTCGACCTGGTGAAGCTCGACGACGCCGGCAACCCGAACGGTGGTTCCGGCAACCAGGGTGGCTTTGGCGGTCCGGGTGGGCGCGGGCGCATGTTCGGCGGCCAGCAGCAGGCATCGGTCACCAGCGCCGGTCGCTTCCAGATCGAGAGCGTGCCCTCGGGCACCTACCAGCTGCGCGTGCGCGGCGACGGCCGTCGCGCGCTGTTCGAGGCGACGGTCCAGGTGGTGACCGGCGTGACCACCGAAGTGCCGACCATCGCGATCTTCACGCAGTCGGTGAAGGGCACGATCTTCACCGAGGACGGCTCGGCAGTCAGCGACCTCCGCGGCATGGCTTCGCTGCAGCTCGACACGGGCGCCGGCGCGACGGCGGACAACGATGGTCGCCGCGACGGCTCGGCGATCGGCGGGGCCGTTCGCAATGGTGCGTTCACGATCGACGCGGTGCCGGCCGGCAACTACGTGCTGACGGTGACCTGCCGTGGCCGCGAACCGGTGACGATGCCGCTCGCCGTCCAGCAGGGCGTGCAGGCCGAGGTGCGCGTGGCCGCGGGCAAGGTCCAGCCGACCGATGCCAACGGTGGCGCCGGCGGCGCGGCGACCGGCAACGGCCCCCGCACCGGTGGCGGGCCGACCGGCAACGGTGGCAACGGCGGCCCCGGTGGCCGCCAGGGCGGTCGCGGCGGTCGTCGCGGTGGCAACGGTGGCGGTGGCAGTGGTGGCGGCGGCAACACTGGAGGCGGCAACACTGGAGGCGGTGCGAATGGCGGCAACGGCCGGCCGGGCGGCGGGTAGCCCGGACGGCGAAACGCGCCTCTTCGGCAACGGGTTGCTAGACTGACGGCCCGTCGCTGATCCCGCCCGGAGTCGTCCCATCCGCCTTCTCGCCACCCTCCTCGCTGCCCTGCTGCTGGCGATCGGCATCGGCATCACCGGCTATTGCCTCCTGTTGACCTTCCGCCGCGGCAGCAGCCCGGTCGCCGCTGCCGTCGAGCTCGCGCCGATGGCGAAACCCGCCGCGCCGGAGCATCTGCCGCCGGCCGCCGAGTTCTCCCGCCATGCCGCCCCGGCAGCGGTCGCGCGGGCCGCCACACCGAACCTCGTGGTGCCGGTGCTGGTCCGCGGCGTCGACCCCGCGTGGCGGACGCCCGACATGGGCGTCGCCTTGTTCGCGGCGGAGACCGGCGCCGACTTCGTCTGGCAACCGCTCGCCGGCGCGGCACCCGCCGCCGACGGCAGTCTGCTCGTCGAATGCACCACAGGCGCGATGGGCGACGTGGTCGTCACCCTGGCCAGCGAACGCCGCTTCGCCCGCCACGGCTACCTCGCCAAGCTGCAGACGCGGCCGGTGATCGCCAGCCGCGATCGCAGCCAACCCGTGGAGCTGGCCGTGCGCGCCGCGGCGGTGACGTTCGCTGCGCCCGAGCTGCCGTACCATGTCGGACCGCTGCGGCTGGCGCGCCGGGACGACCCGGATTGGCTGCCGCCGCTGCCGACGGCGACGGGACTGGCGTTCGACGGCGCGACGCGCCACACGCTGCTGCTCGGCGCCGGCGACTACGAACTGCGCGACCCGCTGAGCGACCGCGCGCAACAGTTCTCGACCCCGGCGACGACGAACGTCGCGATCAACGGGATCTGGGCAGCGGCTCGAGCCGACCGTCCTTGACGCAGAACAGGTGCGGTGAGACCGGGTGCGCGGCGTCGCGCGCGATCGCCTCGGTGGTCGCCATCAGCTGCTCGAGGTTCTGCCCGCGTTCGCTGCCGACCCACAAGGTGTCGCGATCCGGGATCGCGACCAGCAGACCCTCGACCTGATCGAGCAGCAGCACCCGGGTCGCGTCGAAGCCGTCACCCGACTGCAACACGACCGGCACTTCGGCCGGTGCCGCACCGAGATCCGGACGCCCGCGCTGCACGAGGTTGGCGAGCGCGAGGTTGTGGACATCGGCGTCGCTGCGGCGCCAGCGCCGCAGGTGCTCGCGGCAGACGAACACCATGCAGTGGTCGTCGTCGACGACGTAGACCGTCACCAGTTCGTCGTTCAGCGGGCGGTAGACGAGGGCCGAATCGCCGAACGTGCCCTGCTCCTCGAGCCATGCGCGACTGCGCACCTGGGGCATCAGCAGCGGTGCCGCCAGCGCGAAGTCGATGTCGTCGACGCGGTGCAGGCCGACTTCGCGGATGTCCGTCAGCAGGCGCACCACCATGCGCGGGACGTTGTCCGGGAAGGCTTCGGCGTGGCGGTAGGCGTCGTGCAGCGCCACCGGCGTTTCCTGGCCGTCGACACGCAGCAGGCAGGCGAACCGATCCGGCAGCATGCCGAGGAATTGCACGTCGGGGTGGTTCTCTGCCAGCTCGGTCTCGAACCGCAGCAAGAAGGCCGCGACTTCCGGTGGATAGCCAGGGCGGCGGGCCCGCGCGCGATGCAGGGCCAGCGCCGTCAGCACGGCGATCGCACACCACCCGAGGACCACCCAGAGCCACATGCCGGCGCTATCGGCCAGAGCCGTGCGCCGGCTTGTGCGCGATACGCCGGGCCGACCGGCGCGAGAGCGAGCCGCGCCTCGGGGGCAAGGCGCGGCTCCCAGGGGCTGTTCGTAACGGACTCGACCCTCCAGCTAGCGCCTGTCACGCTAGTTGCCGCAGCCGTCTGCCGTCAACGATGCCCTCCGAAATCCCTACGCCGTGAGCCCCCTTGCATCCCAGCTCCGAAATCCGGAGAGTTCTACCCGTGGGTATGGAAGTCGAACCGACCTCGGGGAAGCAATATCGCCTGCTCGTGCTGGGTAACGGGTCGGTGCGCACGATTCCGCTGACGGGCAGCACCTGGGTGGTCGGCAGATCGCCCGACTGTTCGATCACCCTGCGCGACCCGACGGTCAGCCGTCGCCATCTCCACCTCGAACTCCGCGGCGACCGCCTCCAGTTCCGCGATCTCGGCGGCAGCAATCCCGTGCTGCTCGACGGCAAGCCTGTGAAGCATGGCGAGTTGCGGCTCGGCCAGACGCTGGCCATCGGCCTGACCCGCCTGACGTTGGAGTTGCGCTCGCACCGCACCCCGCGCGGCCCCGGCACGATCGTCCTCGACCGCGAGGTCGCCGATCCGACGCAGCGCTCCGACAGCGCCTTCCTGGCGGCCGCTGGGCAGGTGCTCGAGCACCTGACGGTGACGTTCGCCGACCTGGGCTCGCTGCCGGAGGCAGCCGAACCGCTGCTCGAGCTGGCCCTGGCCTTGACCGGCCGAAGGCGCGGCGCCCTGCTGCGCCTGCCGAGCGAAGCAGCGCACCTCGACGCCAGCGAGACGCTCGCGGCGATCGGCGCCGGCGGTGCTGACACCACCTGGCACGTGCCGCAAGCGATCCTGCACGAGGCGCGGCAGCTCGAGCAGCCGCACGTGCTGCTGACCCAGGAGTCGACGACGACGCAGCGCTGGCTGGTGGTGCCGCTCGGCCCCGGCCCGCGTGGTCTGATCCTCGCCGAGGACTTGCGGCCGGGCGCCGCAACCGACCAGGAAGTGCTGCGCATCTGCGAGCCGCTGGCCCGGCTGGTCTGGCATCGCCTCGAGGAGACCGCCGAACGACTGCGGCTACGCGAGGAGACCCAGCAGATGCGCTGGCACGGCACGGCATCGTTCCAGGCATTGCTCGCCAGCAATCGACTCCACGATGTGCGGCTGCGCCTGCGCAGCCACGTCCTCGCCGACACACCGCTGCTGTTGCTCGGCGAATGCGGCACCGAACGCGACGTGCTGGCGCGCTACGTCCATCAGGAGAGTCCGCGGGCGCGCGCGCCGTTCGTCGGCATCGACGTGACCGCGGTCAGCGAAGCGCGCTGCGAACAGGAGCTGTTCGGCGGCGAAGGTCGCCTGGGCGCCGTGCAGCGCGCGGCCGGCGGCACGCTGTTCGTCGACAACCTCGAGCTGCTGCCGCCGCGCCTGCAACGCCTGCTCGCCGAGTTCGTCGGCCGTGCGATCGACTCGTCCGCCCCGCGTCTCATCGCCTCCGTCACGATCGTCGGCGACGACACGGCCGTGCCCCTGGACGGCGAACTCGCCGCGCACTTCGCCGGCCGCCGGGAAGTGGTGCCACCGCTGCGCCACGACGCGCGCGACGTGGCGACGCTGGCACAGGTGTTCCTCGCCGAACTCGGCCCTGGCCCCGGCGATGCGCCGCGTCTGCTCAGCGAACGCGCCAAGCAGGTGCTCGCCGGCTACACGTGGCCGGGCAACGTGCGTGAGCTGCGCAGCGTGATCGACACCGCGGCGGCCGAGGCCGGTGCCGAAGCGATCGGCCCCCGCCACCTGCCGCCCGAGCTGACCAGCGGCGGCGAGACCAGGGCCCAGGTGCCGACGCTCGCCGACGTCGAGCGCCGCCACATCATCGACGTCCTGCACCGCTCGGGCGGCAACCGGACCCGTGCCGCACAGGCGCTCGGCATCGCCGCGTCGACGCTCTACGAGAAGTTGAAACG
>CAYMRG010000487.1:0-4476 GCA_964392555.1 uncultured candidatus Brocadiaceae bacterium | reverse complement strand
CGAGCCGAGCCTGGTCACCGGCTACCACGCCGCGCGCAGCGAGGCCGAGAAGGCATTCAAGGACTCGACCGTCTACCTCGAGAAGTACATCGAGAAGCCGCGCCACGTCGAGATCCAGATCATCGCCGACACCCACGGCAACGTCGTCCACCTCGGCGAACGCGATTGTTCGCTGCAGCGCCGCCACCAGAAGCTGCTCGAGGAGAGCCCGTGCCCGGTGCTCGACGACAAGACGCGCAAGGCGATGGGTGACGCGGCGGTGCGCCTGGCCAAGGCCGCCAACTACCACTCTGCCGGCACGGTCGAGTTCCTGCTCGACAAGGACAAGAACTTCTACTTCATCGAGATCAACTCGCGCATCCAGGTCGAGCACCCGGTGACCGAGCAGGTCACCGACACCGACCTGATCCGCGAGATGATCCAGGTCGCCGCCGGCCGGCCGCTGTCGTTCCGCCAGGAAGACATCCGCATGCGCGGCCACGCGATGGAGTTCCGCATCAACGCCGAGGATCCGGACCACAACTTCAAGCCGAGTCCGGGAACGATCCGCACGTTCATCGCGCCCGCCGGGCCGGGCGTGCGCTGGGACAGCCACATCTACCAGGGCTACACGGTGCCGCCTCACTACGACTCGATGGTCGGCAAGCTGATCATCCACCGGCAGACCCGCAAGCAGACCATCGAGGTCGCGCGGCGCGCGCTGCAGGAGCTGACGCTCGACGGCATCACGACCACCGCCGGGCTGTTCCTGCGCATCCTCGACCACTCGGACTTCTGCGCCGGCGAGGTCGACACCGGCTTCATCGACCGGTACTTCACGCCGCGCTGATGGCGGGTTCGCGTCAGCGCCTGGCCGACCGCCTGCTGCTCGTGACGAACCTGGTCGTCGCGAACGCTGCGGCGGCCGGCTACGTGGTGCTGTTCGCGCAGCCGGCGATCCTGATGCGCGGCACCGCCGGTTTCGGCGAAGTGCTCGGCGCCGGCCGCGTCGCGCTGCTGCCGCTCGGCGAACCGCTGGCGTGGCTGCTGCTGGTCGGCGGCGTCACGCTGCTGCTGTGGAACTTCACGTGGCTGATCCGACGCCGCGAGAGCGTCCCGCCCAGCAACTGGGTGGTCAGCGACACCGCGTCGGGCCCGGTGCGGATCGCCCGCGAAGCGATCGAGGCCGGGCTGCGCAGCGCCGGCGAGGCGTTGCCGGAGATCACGCGTGTCCGCGTCCAGGTCGACACCTCGACGCAGAAGCGCGTGCTGGTGCTCGGCCAGTTCCAGTGCGCCGAAGGCACCAACAACCTCAACGCCAGCCAGCGGCTGCGCCAGGCGATGGTCGATCGCTTCGCCGACATGGTGCGTCCGGCCGACGGCCTGCGCGTCGAGTTCGAATTCGAGTTCCAGGGTTTCGCCGGCAAGCTGGCGAAGAAAGCTGCGGACCTGCCGCCGCCGGCCGAAGCCGACGACGTGCCGTTCACGGGGCCGCGCTACCCGATCGACGATGACCATGGAGGCAGCGCATGACCCTGCGCGTCGGCGTCCTGACCGGCGGCGGTGACGCCCCCGGACTCAATGCCGCGATCTGCGGCCTCGGCCGTCGGCTGGTCGCCGCCGGTGCGCACCTGATCGGCTTCCGCGACGGCTGGCGCGGCCTGATCGAGGATCGGCCGCGGCCGTTGGCGCACGAGAACTTCCAGCATCTGCTGGTGCGCGGCGGCACGCTGCTCGGCAGCAGTGGCGCCAATCCGTACCACGGCGACACCAGCAAGGTGCCGCAGGTCCTGGCGACCATCCAACGCCATCGCCTCGATGCGCTGGTCGCGATCGGCGGCGAGGGCACGCTGGGCGCGGCCAAGCGCCTGCACGAGGAGCACGGCGTCGCCGTCGTCGGCATCCCGAAGACGATCGACAACGACCTCGAAGGCACCGACTTCACGTTCGGCTTCTTCTCGGCGGTCGAGGTCGCGACGCGCGCGATGGACGACCTGCGCAGCACGGCCGAATCGCACGGCCGCGTGATGGTGGTGGAGTGCATGGGGCGCCATGCCGGCTGGATCACCGCCTACGCCGGCGTCGCGGCGGCCGCCGAGGGCATCCTCGTGCCGGAGCGGCCCGCGCACCTCGAGGCGCTCTGCGAGCAGTTGCAGAGCGTGCGCGACACCGGCGCGCGTTCGGCGATCGTCGCGGTCGCCGAAGGCACGCGCGTCTACGAAGGCGACCTCTGCCTGTCGTCGCAGGAGCGCGACGAATTCGGCGAGTTCCGCACCGGCGGCGTCGCCCAGCTCGTCGCCCGCAAGATCCAGGAGCGGCTCGGCTGGGAAGCCCGCCACCTCGTGCTGGGCCACCTGCAGCGCGCCGGCCAGCCGATCGCGTTCGACCGCATCTTCGCGCTGCGTCTCGGCGCCCGCGCCGCCCGGCTGGTGCTCGAGGGGCGATTCGGCCGGATGGCGGCCATGCGCGCGGGCGAGATCGTCGATGTCCCCCTGGCGGAAGCCGTCGCGGAGCGGAAGATCCTCAGCGACCAGTTCCTCGACCGATACGAAGCGTTCTTCCAGCCGACCCGACAACCGTGAGCAGAGCCGTGACCGCCCAACGCGTGACCGCCCAGCCGAGCCTTCCGCCGGCGCCTCGCTGCAGCCGGCTCCCCGACCACGTCGCGGCGCTCGCCGTCGGGCTGTCGGCCGCCCTGCTGCTGGTCACGTCGGCGGGCGCGCAGAACGGCACCGGGGTGCCGCAGGATCCCTCGCTGCCCGTGCAACCGATCGACCCGCTCGTGCCGGGCAGCCAGTACCCCGGCGTGCAGGCCGTGCAACCGCAGCGCCAGGCCGAAGCCGCGATCAACGCCCTGACGCCGCGCTGGACCGACGATCCGGCGCTGCCGCAGTTCCAGGGCTTCCCGGTGTTCCCGTCGCGACTGTCCGGCTACGGCGCCTACCCGCTGCTGCCGAATCGGGGTCTCCTGCCGAACCAGGGTCTCCTGCCAACCCAGGGCCTGTTGCCGTTGCCGCCGCCGACCGAGGTGCCGCAGGAACCGCCCGGCTGGCCGTCGTGGCTGCGCCTGCAGGCCAAGGAGCCGCTGCCGTTCGCGCCCGAACTTGGCCTGCTGGTGCGCAACCAGGACCGCGTCTGGTGGCGCGCCGCGAACGAGGACGTGTTCGTCCCGCTCTACTTCTACGACAAGCTGCGCTCGTGCGGCGTCGGCGACCAGATCGAAGTCCGCCAGGCGGGGGACTTCGAGCTGCTGCTGCACACCAGCACGCGGCTCATCGCCCAGGGACCGACGCGCCTGCACATCACGGCGCTCGACGAGCACAACGTGGTGCTCGAGGTGAAACGGCTGACGAGCCTGTCGATCGCCGCGTCGCAGCGGACCCACCAGATCACGCTGCCGGACGGCTCGGTGCTGGTGCTGCCGCCCGAGGCGATCGCGGCGTCCTCCCCCGCCGCGGCGATGCCGTCGCTGCCGTTGCTCGGCATGCCGAACGCCGCGCCGACCCCGGATGCCGGACCGCAGCTGGTGCTGATCCAGCGCGCCGACGAACCCGGCTGGCTCGGCGGCCGCGCGACGATCTGGAACGGCGGCCCGCGCGACCTCATCTGGCGCCACGCCTTCGGCGAGACCAGGCTGCCACCGCAGCACCGCGTCACCCTGTTCCTCGACCCGCCGGTGTCGCCGATCCTCCTGCCGCTCGCGACCGACCAGGTCGAAATCGAACGGGCTGGCACCGCGATCACCTGCCGATCGGCCAACGGCGGCAGCGTCGCCTGGTGCGGCGCCCACTTCCGCGTCGCCGGGGGCGGCGCGCTGCGCATCGACCCCCTGCAGGGCAACCCGTTCGCGCCGCTGTCGGCCGAACCGCGGCACACCCCCTGAACTTGCAGGCCGGTCGCGGTCGATCCACGGATACACACAGATGAGCAAGAAACAGCGAGCCTTGGTTACCGGTGGCGCCGGATTCATCGGCAGCCACCTCTGCGAGCGACTGCTCGCGGACGGTCTCGACGTGATCGCGATGGACAACCTGATCACGGGTGACCTCGCGAACATCCAGCACCTGATGGGGCGGCCGGATTTCGTCTTCATGCACCAGGACGTGACGAACTTCCTGCACGTGCCCGGCGACCTGCACTACATCCTGCACTTCGCCTCGCCGGCCAGCCCGATCGACTACCTCGAGCTGCCGATCCAGACGCTGAAGGTCGGCGCGCTCGGCACGCACAAGGCGCTTGGCCTCGCCAAGGCCAAGGGCGCGCGGCTCCTGCTGGCGAGCACCAGCGAGGTCTACGGCGATCCGCTCGTCCACCCGCAGCGCGAGGACTACTGGGGCAACGTCAATCCGGTCGGCCCGCGCGGCGTCTACGACGAGGCCAAGCGCTTCGCCGAGGCGATCACGATGGCCTACCACCGCTATCACGGGCTGGACACGCGCATCTTCCGCATCTTCAACACCTACGGCCCGCGCATGCGTCCCGAGGACGGCCGCGTGG
>CAYMRG010000486.1:0-4477 GCA_964392555.1 uncultured candidatus Brocadiaceae bacterium | reverse complement strand
GCTCGGCGGCCTGAAGACCAAGTCGGAGAGCGAGACCGTGACCCGGATCCCGCTGCTCGGCGACATCCCGCTGCTCGGCTACCTGTTCAAGGGCGAGACCAAGCAGGAGCAGGTGTCGACGCTGCTGGTGTTCATCACGCCGCAGATCATCCGCAGCCCCGAGGAGATGCAGAAGGCGATGGCCGAAGCGCTCGAGGAGCGTCTGAAGGACCACCGCTCGCCGGTGTCGCAGGGTCGCGACGCCGTCTACGGCCGCAACTGAGGCGCGCCGCCGGCGGCGGCCCGCGCCGGGTCGCCGCCCATCCCGCACCCGCCCACGCCGGGTGCGCAGGGCGTGGCGACGGTCGTTGAGCGTCGCCGCACCGGACCGTATCATCCGCGCCGCCCCCTGGTGTCAGGGGGTGCGAGGCGAGCCGAGTCGGCCGTTGTGGGCCGTGGTTCGCGATCGCGGATCAACCCGGAATTCGCCATGTCCGTCGCGTGCCAAGCCCCTTCGCGCCGCCTGCCGATCGACGCCCCAGTGCGTCCGCCGGCACCCGTGGCAGGGGTGGCGGCACCGGCTCGGCGTGGTTTCCAAGACTGCGTCGGTCTGCCCGACGTGATCACCGTGCACGGCCGCGCCGCAGGCCGCGCGGCGGGAGCCGGCAGGACGTCTCGTTCCTGCCCATGCCCGCCCGCGCGCCGGTCGCACCGGCACGGGGTCGCCGACCCGATCGGCGATCGTTTCGACAAGGAATCCAGCATTGAAGAGGATGCTCATCAACGCCATCGATCCGGAAGAAAGCCGGATCGCCGTGGTGGAGGACGGCGTGCTGCAGGAGCTGCACGTCGAGTTGGCCAACCGCGAGGCCTATCTCGGTAACATCTACAAGGGCAAGGTCGTCAACATCGAACCGAGCATCGGCGCGGCGTTCGTCGCGTTCGGTGGCCGGGTCAACGGCTTCCTGCACGTCTCCGACGTGCTGCCCGCCTACGGTCGCCCGGACTTCGTGCTCGACGACGTGATCGAGGGGCGCGCCCGCGTCAACCTCGACGACGGTCCCGAGTCGATGCAGCAGGCGCTGGCCGACGACGACGAGGACGAGGAAGCCGGCGACGCGACCGCCGCGGCCGAGATCGCGCCGGTCGAGGCCGAGGGCGTGGTGCAGGTCGACGAGGCCGGTCGGTTCGAGGTCCAGGACCCGGCCGACGACCACAGGCACGCCGAGGACGCGGTCGTCGGCGACGACGCACACGGCGCTGACCAGCACGGCGAGCCGGACGACGGGGCGGATGCGGGCGACGACGATGCCGCCGACGACGATGCCGACGACGACGATGCCGACGAGGACGAGGACGACGCCGACGACGACGATGATGCCGACGGGGACGATGCCGGCGACACGGACGGCGGCGGCGGGTTCGGCCATGGCCTCGACGAGCGCCCGCTGGCGATGGCGGCGGCCGGCGGCGAGGACGACGAGCCGGGCGAAGGGGACCACGGCCAGGGCGGCGGTGGTGGCCACGAGCCGTTCGCCGCGCCTGCCGGCGGCGGCGAGTCCGCCGCGACCGGCGACGGGTCGGCTCCCGGGGACACCCCGGCCGGTGGCGGCGAAGGCCCGGCCGAGGGCAAGGGCCCCGGCGGCAAGCGCGATCGCCGCGGCCGCCGCAACCGCCGCGACCGCGAGCCGCGCAACGGCAACCGCGGCAACCGCCCGCGCGCGACGATCGACCAGCTGCTGAAGAAGGGCCAGGAAGTCGTCGTCCAGATCACCAAGGAAGGCATCGGCTCCAAGGGGCCGACGCTGACCACCTACGTGTCGCTGCCCGGCCGCTGCCTCGTGCTGATGCCGAGCCTGCCGAAGTGCGGCGTGTCGCGCAAGATCGCCGACGGTCGCGAGCGCAAGCGCCTGAAGCGCATCGTCCGCGAGCTCGACGAGACCGGCAGCGGCGGCATCGGCTTCATCGTCAGGACCGCGGGCATCAACAAGAGCCTGCAGGACCTGCAGCGCGACCGCGACTACCTGAAGAAGATCTGGGAGATGGTCGCGCAGCGCCTCAAGGTGACGCGCGCGCCGGCCCTGCTCTACCAGGAGTCCGACCTGGTGCTGAAGGCGATGCGCGACCAGTTCACGCCGGACATCGCCGACGTGGTGGTGGACAGCGAGGACGTGTTCCTGCGCATCCGCGACTTCGCCGACAAGCTGATGCCGCACATGGCGGAGCGCATCAAGCAGCACTCGATGACGACGCCGCTGTTCCACCACTTCGGCATCGAGAAGGAGGTCGAGGCGCTCTACCAGCCCAAGGTCGACCTGCCGAACGGCGCGTCGATCGTCATCGACCAGACCGAGGCGCTGGTCGCGATCGACGTCAACTCCGGCAAGTACAAGGCCGGCGGCGACAGCGACGAGACCGCCTACCGCACCAACCTCGACGCGATCCCCGAGATCGTCCGGCAGCTGCGGCTGCGCGACCTCGGCGGCCTGATCATCATCGACTTCATCGACATGTCGCACGAGAAGCACCGCCGCGGCGTCGAGAAGCGCCTGATCGATGCGCTGCGCGGCGATCGCGCCCGCATCAAGGTCGGCCGCATCTCGCCGTTCGGCATGCTCGAGATCACGCGCCAGCGCGTCGGCCCGGGCCTGAAGCGCACGGTGTTCATGCAGTGCCCGCACTGCAAGGGCGCCGGCTGGTCGCGCACCGTGCAGAGCAAGGCGCTGTCGGTGCTGCGCGAGGTGCGGGCGCTGACCAACCTGAAGGGCTACTCGGTGCTGCAGGTGTTCGCGGCGCCGGCGGTGACCGACTACCTCGTCAACTACAAGCGCCGCGGCGTGCTCGAGCTGGAGGACGCGGTCGGCAAGTCGGTCGCGTTCCGCCCCGAAGCGAGCTACCCGATCGACGTGGTCCACTACCGCTTCCTGACCGGCGACGGCCAGGAGGCGCGGATCGCGATCCCGGCCGGGCTCGGCGTGAAGGCCTGACGGACCCCCGGGGCGGGCGGGCGGCCGCGGCGGTGCGGTGGCATACTACCGGGCCACCCCTTCCCCGGGAGACACCATGCAGCTGCGTCACATCGGCGATGCGGCCCTCGCCGCAGCCCTGCTCTCACCGCTCCAGGCCCAGAATGTCGGCGCCGCGTTCGACGCGAACGTCGACGGCTACATCGAGGTGCCGTACTCGCCACAGGTGGTGCCGCAGAGCGGCATCACGATCGAGGCGTGGATCACCTACGACGACGCGACGTTGCCGTCCGGGTGGCGGTATCCGACGATCGTCCGCCAGGGCCTCAGCGTCGGCGGCAGCGAGGACTACTTCCTGCGCATCAACGCCGACAACATCGGTGCGCGCGTGCTGCGCTGGAAGGTGGTCACGCAGACCGGCACGGCGCTGCAGGTCAACTGGACGTTCGCCTCGGGTCAGCTGCTGACGTGGACGCACGTCGCCGCGACCTACAACGGCACCACCGCGGAGCTGTTCATCAACGGCCAGTCCGTGGGCACGGCGACCGGCGTCGGCTCGCCGATCCGCGACCTCAACAACGAGGTGTTCCGCATCGGCAAGGGCTCGGACGTCGCCACGCCGATCGAGGTCTGGAACGGCCAGATCGACGAGGTCCGGCTGTGGCCGTTCGCGCGCACCGCCGGCGAGATCCAGGCGACCATGAACCAGGAGCTCTACTCGGTGCCTGGCCTGGTCTCGACCTGGAACCTCAACGGCTTCCTGCTCGACACCAGCAGCGGTCTGGCGACGACCAGCAGCGGGCAGGTGACCTTCACGGCCAACCCGCTGGTGCTGACCTCGCCGAACCTGCCGACCGCGAGCGGCACCAGCTCGCCCGGCTGCCTCGGTGATCTGCACCTCGCGCCGACCAGCGCGGCGCAGGTCGGCAACGCCGCGTTCGCTCTCGCGTGCACGCGCACGCCGCCCGGCGCGTTGGCCATCTGGGGCGCGTCGGCCGGCGTGCTGCCGTCGTCGTTCCCGCTGCTCGGTGTCGACGTCTGGCTGAACCCGACCGGCCTGGTCACGGTGACGGCGATCGCCGATGCGCTCGGCGCGCTGCGCATGCCGATCCCGGTGCCCGGCACCGTCGCGCCGGGCTACGCCTTCGCCGCCCAGGCGTTCGTGCTCGATCCGTGCGGGCCGCAGCTGTTCACGGCGTCCGACGCGCTGTCGGTCGTGGTCGTGCCCTGAACGGCGGCCGCGCGGCTACGGCGCCTGATCACCGAGCACGGTGAGGTCGCCGAGCGCGGCGAGGTCGACGACCAGGACGTTGCCGCGGCCGGCATCGTCCCCGTAGCCGATGGCGATTCGGGTGCCGTCGCGCGACACGGCCGTGCACCGCGCGCTGCCGGCCAGCGCGGGCACGTTCCGCAGCTCCCGCCCGCCGCGGAAGACGCGCACCTTCGCGTCGTCGGTGACGACGGCGCAGGTGCTGCCGTCCGCGCTGCACGCCGCCTGGCGGATCGGCATCGCCGCCGGGAGCACGGGCGTC
>CAYMRG010000485.1:0-4509 GCA_964392555.1 uncultured candidatus Brocadiaceae bacterium | reverse complement strand
CCCGGCGATGCGCGGCACGCGCTTCTGGTTGTGGCGGTCGACCGGCGGGCGCCAGTCGACCCAGCCGGTGTGGCGTCCTTCGCAGAACGGCGAGCTCGCGGCAAGCGCCGGCAGCAGCGGCAGCAGCGCGCGCGCCGCCAGGTGCAGGCGGCCGAATTCGTCGTCGCTGGCGAACGGCAGGTTCAGGTGGCAGCTCTGCAGGTTCGACCAGCCGTGGCCACGGCAGTCGAAGATGCGGTCGTAGGCGCCGTAGACCTCGCCGTAGTCGTGCGTCCAGCGCTTGAACTCGCGCTGCGGGTCCATCGTCGGGTGCATGCCGCCGGGCAGGAGCCGCGCGTTCATGCCGCGCAGCGCGTTCTCGAGCCGCAGCAGCGAGTCCTGGAATGCGCCCGCGACGCCGGCCAGCGACGGCGCCGGCCCATTGGTCTTCAGCTCGATGACGTGCAGCGCCAGCTCGTTGGACCAGGCGATCGGCCCGTCGTCCCAGTCGCCGACGTAGCTGCCGGCGAAGTGGCGGAGCACTTCGTCGGCGATCGGCCGCACTGCCAACGAGGCACGATCGACGATCGCATACTCCAGTTCGATGCCGTAACCGCCGAACAGACCGAGCGTCACGCCGACCCCCAGCCGCGGTGCCGCGCCATCACGCGGGCGAAGAAGGTGCGCATGATGCGCAGGTAGAGCTCGTCGCCGAGCACCTCGTCCTCGAAGCCGGCGTCGATGTTGGGGTTGTCGTTGACCTCGATCATGTAGACCTTGCCGCCGACCTCCTTGAGGTCGACGCCGTAGAGGCCCTTGCCGACGTGGTTCGCGGCCTTCAGCGCGGTCTTGACGACCTTGGTCGGCGCCATCTCGACCGGCACGGTCTCGGCACGGCCGACGTCCTCCTTCTTGCCGCCCTCGTCGCGCTTGAGGATCTGCCAGTGGCCGTCGGCCATGTAGTAGCGGCAGGCGTAGAGCGGCTGACCGTCGAGCACGCCGACGCGCCAGTCGAACTCGGTCGGCACGAAGCCCTGCGCGATCACGAGGTCGGACTTGTCGAGCATCGCCTCGACCTGCGTCGTCAGCTCGTCGATCGTCGTCACCTTGCGCACGCCGGCCGAGAACGAGCTGTCGGGCTGCTTCAGCACGCACGGCAACCCGAGCCGCGCCGGCAGCTCGTCGACGTTGCCGCGATGCACGATCATCGTCGTCGGCACGAGGATGTCCTGCTGGTCGGCCATCTCGGCGAGGAACACCTTGTTCGAGCAGCGCAGGATCGACGCCGGGTCGTCCATGACGATCAGCCCGAGCGCCTCGGCGCGGCACGCGAACCGGAACGTGTGGTGGTTCACGCCGGTGGTCTCACGGATGAACAACGCATCGAACTCGGCGATCCGGCCGTAGTCCTTGGCCTGGATGAACTCGACGCTGAAGCCGACGTCCTCGCCCGCCTTGACGAACTTCTGCAGCGCCTTCTTGTCGGATGGCGGCTCGGCCAGGTTGGGATCGACGAGGATCGCCAGGTCGTAGGGTCGCTGCGTGCGCTTCGCCGGCCGCACGTAGGCCTTCTGCAGGAAGTCGGTCGTCGCCTCCTGCGCGAAGCCGACGTGGGTCGGCGGGATGTCGTCGAGCGCCATCGGCTTGAGACCCTCGAGCCGCCAGCGCCCCGACTTCTCGCCCTTGTTGAAGCTCGCCTGCAGGTACGGGCTCGGGAACGCCCGGAACAGCGCACTGGCGAGCTTCTCGTGCCGCTGCGCCATGTTGCGACCAAAGTAGACGCTGAGCACGAACTCCTCGCTCTGCACCTTGGCGAGCGAGTCGTCGATGATCTCCTGCAGGTCACTGCCGGCGATCGCGGCGATCGCGCGATCCTTCATGTTCTGGATCGTCTCGATGCTCGGCATCGGCTTGTGGCCGCGGGCATCGGCGAGCAGCGACACGTAGTAGCCGATCTTCTGGTAGCCGAACGACCGGCACAGGTTGATCAGCCGCACCTTCTCCATGTTGGAGTAGGTCGGGTGCGTCAGGTACTTGCGGGCCGCGACGACTTCGACCCCCTCCTGGGGGAACGACCATTCCTTCGGGTCGTTGACGACGACGAGGTTGTGCATGGCTCAGGTGGCCGCGGCGGTGGGTTTGCGGCCGTGCTTCTTGGGTTCGATCATCAGCAGGTTGGCGTCGTGCGTCAGCACGCCGAGCAGGATCGCGCCGACGACGCGGTCGAGGCTCACGCTGTAGTGGTTGCCGGGCGCCATCGGGTTCTCGAGGAACGGATCGGCGACGATCACCTGGCGGCGCTGCCGGCGGTAGCCGCACAGCAGGACGAAGTGTCCCTGCGGATCGCCGCGGACGTCGTCGTCGTCGTCGTTCTCGCCGTACTCGCGCGTGCGACGGTAGAGATACGTCGAGCTCAGGCCGGTCAGGATCGGCACGCCCTGCCGCAGCCAGCGGCGCAGCAGCGTCGGCGACAGGTCGACGAGCCGCAGATCGCCGCCGAGTTCGAGGAACTCGACGTAGGCGTCGCTGAGCGTGCCGATCACGGGTCGCTCGCGGCCCTTCGCGGCGCTCTGCTGCCGCAGGCGATCGGCGACGTCGATGCCGGGCACGGTGAACCAGGTCGGGTCGAAGACGCGCAGGTTGTAGGTGTAGATCGTGACCTTGTAGCCGCGGCGCAGCGCGTGGTGCGCGAGGTAGACGTCGGCGGTGCCGCCGGAGGGCATCCGCGTGATCTCCTCGACCAGCTGCGCGATCGACACCTCGTCGCCCCAGTAGCGATAGACGGCGTGCAGGCACGTCGGCCCGCACGTGAAGTCGTCGGGCTGGGGTTGGATGTCCAGGTGCAGACGCTCGAGGTCTGCCGCCCGGTCGCTGCGGCGCCGCATGCCGGCGACGTTACCCGGCGCGTCGCCGGATTCGAGTCATCGCCGCCGCAGGTGGGCCAGCAGCCACTCGAGGTGCTCGGCGTACGGCTGCGGTGCCGTCTGGACCGCCTGGCCGTGGTGGGCACCGGGCACGAGCCACAGCCGGCGCAGTTCGGGGGGCATCGGCAGGCGTGCGAACATCGCCTCGACGGTCGGCTGCGGCGCGCGGTCGTCGTCGCCGTCGGCGATCATCAGGAAGGGCAGATCGTGCGGCAGGTGCGCGAGCACTTCGCTCGGACAGACGTCGTCGATGCGGAAGTCGGACCACCATTCGAGCGAGCGCATGACCAGCGTCCGCCACGGTTCGGACAGCGCGAAGAACGTCCGCCGATCGCCGACGCGGTGGAAGGCCATCCAGCGCTCGACCGCGCCGTGCAGGTCGTCGATCGGCGCCTCGAGGGCGACACCGGCGAGACCGTCGAGACGCGGCAGCGCCAGGCTGACGGCGATCGTGCCCAGGCTGATCGCGAACACCGCCACCGGCAGGTCGGCGCGACCGGGCTGGGCGCGCACGTGCTGCACGACCGCGACGACGTCGTCGGCTTCGCGCAGCCCCCCGGTGAACGGCGCGCTGCTGCTGCCGCCGTGGTTGCGCAGCTCCATCAGCCAGCATTCGCAGCCGCGTTCGTGCAGCATCGCCGCGATCGGCTCGAGCTCCATCGCCGAGCGGAACAGCCCGTGGACGAGCACGACCACCGCACGCGGGTGGTCGTCGGGCGCCTCGAGCCGGAAGGCGCGCAGCTGCACACCGTCGCTGCTCGGGATCGTCCGCCGGCGCGCCGCCGCGGCGTCGACGATCGCCGGCTCGACCTCGGGCTTGCCGGCGGCCTGCTCGCGCGCGAGCGACTCCCAGCTCTGCACCAGCACGTGGCCGGCGGCATCGAGCCGCGGCCCGGCGTAGGTCCGTTCCTGCGGCCGCGTCCGCAGCAGCCGCGAACCGAGGTAGCCGACCGCCAGCGGGAACGTGACGAACAGGTGCAGCACGAACAGTGCGGCGTTGGCCCACGCGAACGTCGCCCAGTAACGACGCGGCCACTTCCACCACAGCCGTCCGAGGCCGAACAAGCCGCCCAGGACGAGCGTCGGCAACGTCAGCACCAGCGCGGCGACCAGCGGGAAGATCATGCGCCCTCCGCGAACACGTCCGGGCCCGCGGGCAGCAGGCCATTCGCACGACCCCGGGCCAGCAGCTCGCGCACCGCGGCGCGGCCGCGGTCGCCGAGGTCGACCGAGAAGTCGTTGACGTAGAGCGCGATGTGCCGGTCGCAGACGTCGTCGGCGAGTTCCTGCGCATGCGCGCGGACGAACGCGCGCGGTCGGTCGGGCGCCCGGCGTCCGAGTTCGACCGAAGCGCGCAGCTGCGTCGCGACCTCGGCGACGATCGCGCCGAGCGGCAGCGGCCCGCCGGTCGCGCCCTCCCAGACGACGCCGAGGTCGGCGAGCTCGCGGAGCCCGTGGTCGCGGTAGGTGAAGCGGCTCTCGTGGATGACGAGCCCCGCGTCGCATTCCCCGGCGGCGACCGCCGGCCCGACCTGCTCGAACCGCATCGACACGACCTCCCGCGGCGGCGGCGCGAACGACGTCAGCAGCAGGAACGCCGTCGTGT
>CAYMRG010000484.1:0-4512 GCA_964392555.1 uncultured candidatus Brocadiaceae bacterium | reverse complement strand
CAGCCATGTCTCGCCTCTCGATGTCTCGTTGGATCCGGGTTCGACCGCGAGCATAGCAGGTCGCCGGCTCGGCGGTGAGGTTCGTGCCGCGTTGCCCGCACATTCGTACGCGCCGCAAAGCTGACCGCGCGGCGATGTCCGCGCGGCTCAACTATTTGCTGGTCTGCACGATCTCGTCGATCAGGCCGTAGGCCTTGGCTTCCGCGGCGCCCATGAAGTGGTCGCGGTCGCTGTCCTTGTGGACCTGCTCGACCGAACGACCGCTGTGGCGCGCCAGGATCTCGCTGAGCGTCTGCTTCAGGCGCAGGATCTCGTCGGCCTGGATCGAGATGTCCATCGCGGTGCCGCCGACGCCGCCCCACGGCTGGTGGATCATGATGCGCGAGTGGGGCAGGGCGTGCCGCTTGCCCTTGGTGCCGGCCGCCAGCAGCAGCGAGCCCATCGACGCGGCCTGACCGATGCAGTAGGTCGACACCGGGCACTGCACGAACTGGATCGTGTCGTAGATCGCGAGGCCGGCCGTGACACTGCCGCCAGGGGTGTTCAAGAACAGGTTGATGTCCTGGTTCTTGTTCTCCTTCTGCAGGAACAGCAGCTGCGCGATCACCGAGTTGGCGACGCCGTCGTCGATCGGCGAACCGATGAACACGATCCGGTCCTCGAGGAGACGGCTGTAGATGTCGTACTGGCGCTCGCCGCGCCCGGTCTTCTCGATGACGAACGGGATGATGTAGTCGTTGGCGATGCTCATGGGCCTGCGGTTGGTTGGCCGGCGCGCCGGCGGTCGGTGCGTCGGCGTTCGGCCGCCGGCGCGGGCTTGGGATCCTGGGCTGCGACCGTGCCGTCCGGCCGGGCGCGCGTGCCCCCGGATCCGGCCGACTTCGATCAACCGCCCTTCTTATCGACGATCTTGGCGTTCTCTCTGAGGAAATCGCGCACCTTGCGCTCGAGCAGGGCGAGACGGATTTCGCCGAGTCGGTTCTCCCGTTCGAAGTAGTCGCGGACCTGGGCTGCGGTGACCGTCTGCCCGTCGCGGCTGTTGGCGGCCGCGATCCCGCGCAACTCGGCTTCGAGGTCGTTCTCGGTCACGAACAGCTTCTGCTGGCGGGCGACGGCTTCGATCAGGAAGAACAGGCGCACGCGGCGCTCGGCGTCTTGTTGGGCTTCGGCCTGCGACTCTTCCAGCTTCTTCTTGGCCTCGTCCTCCTGGACGCCGTTCTCCTTGAGTCGCTGCGCCAGGTTTGCCAGGCTGGCATGCTTCTGCTCCTCGACCAGCGACGCGGGCAGCGGGATCTCGTGGCTGCCGACCAGGGACTGCAGGCACTGCTCCTCCTGGCGACCCTTGCCCAGACGCTGCTTCTCGCTCGAGATGCGGCTGCGCAGGTCCTCGCGCAGGGCGGCGAGGTTGTCGAACTCGAGGCTCTTGGCCATCTCGTCGTCGATCGGCGCCGGCGTGACGCGCAGGATCTCGGTCACGTTCACCTTGACCGTGCCCGACTTGCCACGCGCATCCTCGGACTCGAACGTGTCCGGGAACGTGATCGGGATGCTCAGGTCCTGGCCGGCCTTCGCACCGAGCAGCGCCTTGGTGTAGGCCTCCTCGTCGCAGCCGTGGATCGCGATGCGGGTGTTGAGCTGGACGCCCTTGCGGGTGCGCAGCGTGCGGCCACCCTCGTCGACGAAGGTCGTGTCACCCTTGACGAAGTCGCCGTCCTGCGCCGCCTCGTCGGTGTGGCGGATCGCGCGCTTCTGGTGCGCGATCTCCTTCAACGCGTTGTCGATGTCGGTGTCCGTCGCGTCCGGCTCGTAGCCTTCGACTTCGAGGCCCTTGACGTTCTTCAGGTCGAACGCGGGCCGGACGTCGATCTTGGCGACGAACTGCAGCGCGTTGCCGCGCTTGACCTCGAGCTTGTCGAAGTCGTCGATCGCGACGCGGCCGACCGGCTGGATCTCCTTGGTGCGGCAGGCTTCGCCGAAGAAGCGGTTCAGCATCTGCTCCTTCGCTTCGGCGAGGATGCCGGTGCCGAACTTCTTCTCGATGACGTTGCGCGGCACCTTGCCCGGACGGAAGCCCTTGATCGCGATCTGCTGGCGCGCCGACTCGAACATGCGCTCGAGGTGCTCGTCGACCTGCGTCGGGGGGACCGTGATGGTCAGGGTGCGGCTGCAGGGGCCGGTCTCGGCTACCTGGACTTCCATGGCGTTCGGGTGCGGTGCAGTAGAGGGCGGGCGCGAACCGGGCTGGCCCGGGCGCGCGAAAGGGGCGAGCATCTTGGCGCTGGCCCTTGGCGCGGTCAAGCGAACAGCGGATCCGGCGCCGCCGTGGCCTGCAGCGCTGCTCGTGGGTTGGTGGCCCCGCGTTGCGGCGCCCTGAAGATCGCTGAGCCGGATCGCCCAGTGGGCGAGCCTGCCCAGGTTGACGCCGCAGCGGTGCCCGATGCGTCGCTCGCCGCGGTATCGGTGCCCGCGCAGCGGCGTCCAGGCTCACCGCGGCGCGGTGTCCTTGGCCAATCCCTGCAGGAAGGCGCGCACCTTGTCGTGCTGCAGGGCGTCCCGGACGGCCGGATCCTCGGCCGCCAGGCTGTCGATCTCGCCGACCGTCAGGTTGGCGCTCTTCATCTGCTTGATCAGCGACGTCCAACGGCCGCGGTGGGCCTCGCACCGGATCAGGCCGCCGTAGGCGCGCCGGGTCATGGCCGGACCGTCGCTGAACTCGAGGGCTTTGGCGTAGTCCGCAGCCGCGTCGCCGAATTCCTCGATCGCGAACGACAGGTTGGCCCGCTGTTCGTACAGCGCCGGATCGCGCTTGCGCGTCGGCTTGCGCAGCTGGTCGTTGAGCGTCCGCTGCAGTTTGGTGATGCCCTGCCGATCGCCGAGCGAACGCAGCGTCGTCGCCGCCTGCACGGCGAGTGCACCCGTCTCGCCCTGGTCGAGCAGCTCGTGCAGCCGCCGGCAGGTGGGATCGTGGTCCTTCGGCGCGACCGTCGCCAGCACCTCGACGAGGCGGCGCATGTCCTGCCAGTCGATCCGCGGTCGATCGATCTGCAGCAGCGCGCGCGCGGCCCCGTCGTGTTCGCGCACGGCGGCGGCGAAGTACTCGACGTAGAGCGGCAACAGCCGGTTCTCCTTCTCGACGGCGAGCGCCTGGATGACGGTGTCGGCGACGTCGCCGGCGCGCGCGGCGGCGAGGTAGCGCAGCACGTCTTCGCGCAGGTTGCGGTCGCCGGAACCGAGCATCGGCGCGGCGATCGCCGCGGCTCCGGGCGCCTTCAGCTCGCGCAGCGACTTCAGCACGATGCGGCGTTCGTCGCCGGTGGTGCGTTCGAGCAGGTCGGTCAGCAGCTGGGCCGCGCGCGGCGAATGCGCGTGGCCGAGCAGCCGCAGCGCCTCGGCCCGGGCGATGTCGTGGTTGCCGACGGCGAGTTCGGCCAGCGCGTCGAGGAACGACGTCGGATCGAGCCGTATGAGCACCAGCGCGCAGTTGCCGGCCAGATTGCGCGCCGCATCGGTGACCTGCACCGGCTGCAGCTTCTCGAGCAGCATCGGCACGACGCTGTCGCCGAGGGCCGCGGCTTCGGCGATCCGCTTGTCGAGGTAGTCCTGGTTCGCCCGGTAGTCGAGCCGGAGGTCCGGCCAGAACGGTTCGAGGGCCTTCTCGAGCACCGGCCGGCTGCGCTCGGCGCGGGCGCGCGCGAGCTTGGGCAGGTCGGCGAGGGCCACCTGGGCCGGCAGCGCGGAACACAGGAGCCAGGGCAGCAGACGCCGGACGGACATCGTCGGCAGTGTAGATCGGTCGTCCGGTGACCGCCAGGGTGCGGCGGACTGCGGCGCCGGGTCGCGAACGGTCGATACCGCCTGCATGTGGACCTACGTCTTGCGCTACCGCCTGTTGCTGCGCGCGATCTACGCCCGTTCGACGCCGATCGGCGGGTCGTAGTCCCCGACGTGGCCGCGGCCCGATGGGGCCCGGGCCTTGTGTCGGGCCGGCCTGCCGCTATTCGGGTCGGTCGTGACGAGCGATTTCGAGGTCGTGGTGGTGGGCGGCGGTCACGCCGGCGTCGAGGCCGCGACCGCGGCCGCCCGGCTCGGCTGCCGCACGGCGATGGTCGTGCTCGATCCCGCCGCGATCGGCCGCATGTCCTGCAATCCGGCGATCGGCGGACTGGCGAAGGGGCAACTGGTGCGCGAGGTCGACGCACTCGGCGGCGAGATGGCGGTCGTCACCGACCGGACCGGCATCCAGTTCCGCATGCTCAACACGAGCAAGGGGCCGGCCGTGCGCTCGCCGCGCGCCCAGTGCGACCGCGTCGCCTACAACCGCGCGATGGTCGCCCGCGTGCTCGGCCACCGGCACCTGACGGTGGTCGCCGGCGAGGCGGTGGCGTTGCGCGCGACGGCGCGCGGCGACCGCATCGCCGGCGTCGCGCTCGCCGACGGCACGCTGCTGCGCGCGCCGGCGGTGGTCCTGACGACCGGCACGTTCCTCGGCGGTCGGCTGTTCGCCGGCGAATG
>CAYMRG010000483.1:0-4517 GCA_964392555.1 uncultured candidatus Brocadiaceae bacterium | reverse complement strand
ACTTGGTTCTCGATGCTTGGCTCATCGGTGCTTGCTCCTGGTCACGAGCCGCCGCAGGAAGGCGTCGTAGTCGTCGTGCGTTTCGATGCCCCATGGGTCGCCCTGGGCGTCCAGCACGTGCATCGCGATGTCGTTCTCGAGGAAGCGCAGCTGCTCGAGGCTCTCGGCCTCGGCGAGGCCGCTGCTGGGCAGACCCGGCACGCGCAGCAGCACGTCGCGGCGGAACCCGTAGACGCCGATGTGACGCCGGATCGGGAAGTCACCGTCCTTGACGAACGGGATCGCGGCGCGGCTGAAGTAGAGCGCCTTGCCGTTGCCGCCGCGGACCACCTTGACGACGTTGGGATTGGCGATCACCGCGGGGTCTGTCAACGGCGCGCACAGCGTGTTGCAGGCGGCGGTGCCGACGAGCAACTGGTCGACCAGCGCGTCGAGATCCTGCGGCGCGACCTCGGGCCAGTCGCCCTGGATGTCGAGCACGGCCTCGCAGGGGATCGCGGCGGCGGCTTCGGCGCAACGTTCGCTGCCCGTGCGGCACGCCGGACTCGTGCGGACGACCAGGTAGCCGGCGCGTTCGGCGGACTGCGCGACGCGGTCGTCGTCGGTCGCGACGGCGACGCGGTCGATGCGCCGGGCCTTCGCGGCCTGGTCGCAGGTGTGCAGGAACAGCTCCTGGCCGCTCTCGGTGAGCAGGGCCTTGCCCGGCAGGCGTTGGCTGCCGACGCGGACCGGTACGATCGCAAGCGCTCGGATCGGGGTGCCGGCCGTCACGGCCGACGCTCCTGCCGCGGCGGAGTGTCGCCGCGGGCGTCCTGGCCCTGGAGCTTGCGCAGGGCGCTTTCGCCGCCGCTCTTGGCGCGGGCGGCCTCGGCCTTGAAGTCGGGCGGGCTCTGCGGCGAGACCGCCTGGAAGGCGATCGCGTCGTTGTAGACGTTCAGGAAGTAGTTGCTCGCCTCGAGGAAGTCGGCTTCCTGCGCCTGGCCGCGCAGGCGGCCGCACCACACCCAGCGGCGCCCGCCCTGTTCCACGACCAGGGCGTCGGGCGCATCGGGGACCGCCGCCGCGGGGCGGGCGAACATGCCCTTGGCGGCGAACACGTCGAGCAGCGTCTGCAGGCGGGTGTCGGTGACGACCTTGCGCAGCGGCTCGGTCGCGAGATCGCTGTAGACCTGTTCGCGGTTGCCGGCGGATGCGTTCTGCAGCGACAAGTTGCGGCCGGTCGCAAACTGGACGAGCCGCACCACCGTCGCCTGGCCGGGCGTGATCTGGACGGCGCGGGGAAGTGCGGGGGTGCTGCTGCAGCCGACGGCGGTCTCAACTGCCACCAGCAACGCGACGAGCCGGAGGGACGGGCGCCTGACCATGCAGCGTGCCGAGTCTAGCGGGCGCGCGGCGAAAGAAAACTCGCAGCTGGCGCGCGGTGCGGTGGCGTCGCCGCCGGGGATGGCGGAAGTGACGGGAAATCGCCAGAATCCGGCGACCACGGCCAGGTTTCGTGGGGATGTGGGATGTCCCCCTGACCGAACCCAGCTCTCCGATGACCTCGAAGTTCCTCCCTCTCGTCCTTCTCGGCTGGTGCCCAACCGCAGTTGCCGTGGCGCAGGCACCGATCGACTTCGCCAATCTCGCCATCGAAACGCCCAACGATGGCGCCGTGGTTCCCGGCAGTTACGTCCGCACCATGGCCGCGCGCATCGGCGGAGACGCGGACCTCGACCTGGTCGCGCTGGTCGATCACGGCGGTTCGCTCGACGCCGTCTACCTGCCGGACCCGCTGAAGTTCCGTTCGTACGTGCCGTTCGCCGCCGGCGTCCAGGATGTCGCCTTGATGCCGCCGGATGGCACGGGGCGTCAGCCGATCCTGGTCCTGAAGGGTGGCCAACTCGAGCGCTACGAGTGGAGTGCGAACTCGCAGGTGCCGGAGCGGGTCGCCTCCGATCCGAACTGGGGTGGGTGCGGGCGGATCTGGATCGCGGTCTACGACCAGGAGGTCTACCTCTACGCGATGTACCAGCACGGCAAGCTGATCCGCGCCAAGTTCGACGGCACCGAGTTCCAGCAGGACCTCGTGCTCGATGCGCCGGATGTCACGGACATCCAGACCATGCACTGGAACGACGATACCGAGCCGGAGCTGATCGTCCGCTGCGACAGCCAGGTCTGGGTCGCGAGTCTGGCGATCGAGCCCATCTTCTACTTCGAGTTCCCGAGCTCGTCGGGCCCCGGCGAGAACCTGCTGACCGTGGTGCCAGGCAGCGGCGCCAACCCCGACCTGCTGGCCGCCTACGGCTACATGCCGGCGAATCCGTACGGGGTGCCGGTCGGCCAGTACCTGCTGCAACTGCGCGATGCATACCTCGGCCTGCAGCCGTGTGGCATCGTCAAGGGGCGGTCGATCGCGGCGGGCGACGCCAACCACGACGGCCTGGTCGACGTCGTGGTCGGTGACCTCGAGGGCTCGATCCTGCATGTCGCCACGCGCAAGCCGGGCAGCACGGTCCTCGGTCTCTCCAGCTTCCTGCCGATGGTCGACACGCCGCTGGTGGCGGGTTCGCTGCGGCCCTCGGGCGCGGTCGACACCCTGGTGGCCGCCGACTTCGATCGGGACGGCGACGCCGACCTGTTCGGCACGCAGAACGCGGCGCGGCTGTTCCACGTCATCCGCAATGCCGCCGTCAGTGCCCTGCCGCCGTTCGTCGGCGTCGACTACCTGAACCGGGTCGATCATCCCGGTCAGGGCGGCTCCCCCGGCACGGTCGACGTGCCGGTCGAAGTCGACCTGCCGGCGGCCTGGCAGTCGTTGACCTACCCCGGCGAGACGCTGCACCTGCAGTTCTATGCGTGGTTCCGCGGTGACAGCGCCGAGTTCTCCGAGTCGACGCCGCGCGTCGCCGACGTGATGGTGCCCGCGACGAGTTCCCTGGTCCAAGCCACCCTGACCTTCGGCCGCGACGACCTGATGAACGAGACCTGGGTGATGTGGCTGCACACGCGGCTGGTCGCGGTCGATGCCCAGGGGGCGCGTCGCTACCTGGATTCGCAGCTGCTGTTCTTCTCACCGGATCCGGCGCTGATGGCGGCGCGGACCATGCAGGTGACCATCGATCGCCTCGGGGAGAGCGTCCATCTCGGCGCCGGGGACGGCTCGGTCGGCAGCATCGAGGAAGAGACCGAAATCGGTCTGCCGCCGCGCCACTGATCGATCGGTTGCATCAGCCGCGGCGCCGCGCGCGCCACCCGGCTGCGCCACCGAGCAGCAGCGCCAGCGCTGCCAGGCCGTAGGGCCAGCGCGCGCCGACGGCGGGGGCCTCGAGCTGGGCCGGGGCGAGCTGGCCGTCGGGCAGGCCCCAGAGATGGAACAGGAACGGTTCGAGCGAGAGTTCGGCAGCCTCGCCACCGACGGTCACTCGCGCCTGGCGCACCGCCTCACCGAAGGTCAGGCCGCGGCAGGCCACGCCGTGCTCGAGCGTCGCGAGCAGGTGCTTGCTGGCCGCGTAGTCGACGTCGAGCCACGGCACCAGCACGGCGCGTGCACCGCCGAGCAGCGCCGAGCCGCTGAGCAGGTGGCGACCGTCATCGCCGCGCCGCAGTCGCCCACGGCCGGCGCGGCAGGCGGCGAGCACCGCGTAGCGCGGCAACGGCGTCCGTTCGAGATCGGCGGCCCGGGCGACGCGGCCGTCGCCCAACAGGATGCCCTGCGGGTCGGGGCGACGCTCGTCGCGGACGCCGTGGGCGATGATGGCCAGCAGCTCCACGTCCGCAAGCCGGGGCGCGGCTGCGGCGAGCGTCGCACGGCCGCCGGTCAGCACGGTGACGCCTTCGGGCCGCGCGGCGGCATCGACCAGCAGCGCGGTGTCGTCGTCCGTCCAGGCCAGCGGCTCGATCTCCGCGCCGACGGGTTCGGTCGGCACCGCATCCGGGCAGGCGAGGACCAGCGTGCGGGCGGTCGGCGTCGGCGCGGGCGGTGGGCGGTGCTGGGCGAGCCATGTGCCGACCAGCAGCGACGGCAGGTAGCTGACGACGTGGTCGGCGCCCAGCAGCCGACCGTCGGCGAGCGGCAGCAGCTCGAACGGCACGTAGCCGACCATGTCGGCGCCGACGATCGCGACCGCACGCCAGCCGGCGACCCGGGCGGCGATCGGCGCCGGCAGCAGGACGTCGCGCAACCTCGCCGCCGCGGTGCGCCAACGGTCGCGTTCGCCGCGGTCGCTGGCCGTGCGGGCCAGGGCGATCGCGCGCAGCAGATCGCTGCCCAGCCGGTCGATGTGCCAGCCGCTGGTCGGGATCGGCTGCACCTGCACGCCGGCGGCGTCGACCGCGAAGACGAAGCCGTGTTCGGGGCCGGTCGCGAACACCAGCACGCCGCCGCCGTCCGCGCCCAGCAGCCGCTGCACGTCGGCCCGGCTCGCCGCCGCCGCGCCGAGCGCGCGCGCCTGCGCGCCGTGCGCTTCGGTCGCGAGCCAGCGGCCAAACGCCGCCTCGGGCCCCGCGCTGCCGTCGAGCTGCAGCTCGGCGGC
>CAYMRG010000482.1:0-4518 GCA_964392555.1 uncultured candidatus Brocadiaceae bacterium | reverse complement strand
CGACGCCGTCCAGCACGCGCACCAGCGCGGCGTCATCCATCGCGACCTCAAGCCGGCGAACATCCTCGCGACCCCGGACGGCACCGTGAAGGTGATCGACTTCGGCATCGCGCGCGTGGTCGACGCCGACCACCGCCAGCGCACGCTGGCCGGCGAGCTGCTCGGCACGCTCGCCTACATGAGCCCCGAGCAGGTCGAGGGCGGCGAGACCGACGTGCGCACCGACGTCTACGGCCTCGGCGTCGTGCTCTACGAGCTGCTCGCCGAGCGGCGCCCGTTCGAGCTCGAAGGCATGCCGCTGACGGCCGCGTGCCGTGCGATCGTCGAACGCGACGCGCCGGCCGTGCGCCGCGACCGGCCCTCGCTGCCGCCCGAGCTCGACTGGATCGTCGCGCGCGCGCTGCGCAAGGACCCCGGCGAACGCTACGCGAGCGTCGCCGACCTCGCCGCCGACGTCGACCGCTGCCGGCGCCACGAACCCGTGCTCGCGGCGCCACCCGGCGTCGCCTACCGCGCCCGCAAGTTCGTGCGGCGACACCGGCTCGCGGTCGCCGCCGGCGGAATCGTGCTCGCCGTGTCGATCGCCGCGTTCGTCACGACCGCGATCGCGCTGGTGGGCACGCAGCACGCCGAGGCCGCCGAACGCGAGGGTCGCACCGCCGCCGAGGCGGCCAACCGCCGCGGCACCGCGGCGCTCGACTTCCTGCTCGACGTGTTCGCCAGCGTCGATCCGAGCCGCGATGGGCGCGACATCAAGATGGTCGACGCGCTCGCGCGCACGGCCAAGGACTTCGACGCACGCCTCGCCGGCGCGCCGCGCATCCGCGCCGAACTCGGTCGCACGATCGGGCTCTCGTTCCTCGGCCTCGGCAAGCTCGACGAAGCGGAAACCCACCTGCGCACGTGCCTGAGCGGCTACGAACGCGAATTCGGCCGCGACCACGCCAAGACGGTGCGCGTCGCCGCGAACCTCGTGCAGGTGCTGCTCGAGCGCGGCCAGCTCGACGAGGCCGAGACGCTGCAGCAGCGCACCGACGCGGCCTGCGAGGCACTGCCGGCCGACGATTCGCTGCGGGTCGGCATCGTGATCAACCGCGCCAACCTGCAGCGGGCGCGCGGCGACAAGGTCGGCGCGGCCGCGACGCTGCGCCCGCTCGTCGACCGGCTCATGGTCGCTAAGCCCGACGATCGCCAGACGCTGGTCGCGATGAACCTGCTCGCCGGCGTGTTGCACGGGCTCGGCAAGCTCGACGAGGCGCAGCCGCTCTACCAGGCCGCGGTCGACGGCTTCGCGAAGCGCGGCGAGAAGGATTCGCCGGACGCGCTGCTGGCGCTCAACAACCTCGGCGCGCTGCGCTATTCGCGCGGCGAACGCGAGACCGTGCTGCCGCTGCTCGAGGAGGTTCTGGCGACGCGCCGCCGCGTGCTCGGCGACTCGCACCCCAGCACGATCGGCGCGATGTGCAACGTCGCCAGCGTGCACTACGGCCTCGGCCACTTCGCGCCGGCCGCCCAGGGCTTCCGCGACGCGCTCGTGGCGTTCGGTGCCTACGACAAGACCGACAAGGACGATCAGTCGGTGGTGCAGACGCTGCTCGCCAACCTCGCGACCAGCGAGCGCGAGCTGGAGCACCTCGGCGAGGCGATCCGGCTGGGCGAGCGGGTGCTGACCGTGCGCACGCAGAAGCTCGGTGCCGGCCACGACGCCACGCTGCAGACCGCAGCGATGGTCGCCGACGCCCACCGCCTGGCGCGCGACTTCGACCGCGCGCTGGCGATGTTCGTCGACTGCCGCGACCGCGCGCAGTCGGCCTCGCCGCCGCAGTGGACCAACGTCTACCGCGCCGAGCTGGGCGTCGCCCGTTCGCTGCTCGGCAAGGCCGACTACGCCGGCGCGGAACGCAGCCTGCTGCGCTGCCGCGAGCTGTTCGACCAGGCCGAGGGGGCGGCCCCGGTCAAGGGTCAGCTGCTGCGCGCCGAGCCGTTGCTGGTCGACCTCTACCTGGCGTGGGGCAAGCCCGAGGCAGCGGCCCACTATCGCGAAAAGTGACGGCTGCCGCCGGCCGCGTGCGTGTACCTGGCGTTCCCACCCAGGTAACCATGCTCCCCCACCGCTCGAACCGCCTCGTCTCCCTGCTGCCGCTCCTGCTGACCGTATCGCTGGCAGCCCAGCGCGTGGTGGTCGTCGATCAGGCCAACGGGCCGGGCACGAACTGGACGACGCTGACCGCGGCGTTCGCCGACCTGCACAACGACGACTACATCATCGTGCGCGCCGGCGTCTACGGCGGCGTCGCCGTCACGACCGGCTACGACTTCGTCATGGTCGGTGAGGGCAACCCGATCGTGAACCCGACCGGGACGAACACCGCGATGCGGATCACGATGAACGGTTCGAGCTACCAGCGCATCGCGATCCGCGGCCTCGAGTTCCAGAGCCTGGTGACCGGGCAACCGGCACTGCGGCTCGACACCAACTACGCGTGGTGGCCGTCGCCGAGCGCCGAGCTCGAGAACGTGACCGCGATCTCGCTGTCCCCGCAGGCCGACAAACTCGGCCTGCGCACGGTGGCGATCGGCCTCACCGCGACCAACTGCCACTTCGCCGCTTCGTCGATCAGCGATTGTCTCGCCTCGTTCGTCGGTTGCCAGATCATCGGCGACAATGCCAGCTACTACCTCAGCTCTGCGCAGCGCGCGATGGGCGGCCTGAGCCTGAACCGATCCGAGGTCTGGCTCGTCGACACGATCGTCGACGCCGGGGAGAGCATGCAGCTCAACAACCCGCCAGCGGCAGCGATCGGCTTCACGGAGAGCAGCTACACGACGACCTCGAAGGTGCACGTCTCGGGCAGCTCGATCCTCAGCGCCGACCAGTCGCCGAGCCCCGTGTGGGCGGTACCGGCGGTGTTGCAGAACTACCAGACCTGGTGGGTGTTGCCGTCCAACGTGGACTACGAGCCGACCGTCGGCCTGGTGACGGCTCCCGGCGGCACGATCGCCAACGCCAACATCGTGACCACGGTGCACACCGTGCCGACGCTGCAGGCGAGCGATGCGCCGCTCGGCGGCGCGTGGACGTGCACCGCGCACGGCGCGACCAACGACGTCGCGATCCTGGCGATCGGCACGGAGACACATGCCCAGACCTTGCTCGGCATGTCGTTCCTGGTCGACACCGGCCTCGCCGTCGTCGTCGGCTTCGCCGCGCTCGGTGGCAGCGGCACCGGCAGCGCGACGTTCGCGCCGCTCGCGATCCCGAACAACCCGACGCTGCGCGGCACCGTCCTGCAGGGCACGGGCCTGTTCCTCGCGCCGAACGGCGCGCTGCAGGCGAGCAACCCGGTGACCGGGATCCTGCACTGATCGGCGGCTACCCTCTGGTTGCGGCCGCGGGGCGCGCTGACCGAGGCACCGCCAGCTCGCGATGCCGGCAGCTACCAGGGCGTCAACCAGCACGCCCAGACCGCGCTGGTCGGGCGCCTGCGGTTGGTACGCCCGGCAGGAGTTGAACCTGCGACCCCCGCTTTAGGAAAGTGAAGGGCGGTGCCATCACTGGACATCACGGGACAGCAGAAGTCCACAGAACCGACCTCGCCAGCGTGGGTTGGGTAGACTTCAGGCATCAGGGGACCGCAGCAGCAATCGCGCGGGACCCGCCCACGAACTGCCTACGGACCTGCCTGCGACCTGCCCATGCCCCGCGCCAAGTTGAAGCTCACCGAAGCCCGTATCAACCGCCTGCCGCCGTCGTCCAGCACCGTGTTCTGCGGCGAGCTGAAGGGCTTCGGCGTCCGCGTGCGCGAGGTTGACGGCAAGCGCACGTACGCGTTCGTCGTGCAGCGCGATGTGCCGCTGTTCCCGGGCTCCACGGACCGGAAGACGAAGACCGTCACCTACCCGCACAAGGGCAAGGAGGAGCTGGCCCGGGCCCGGGATTGGGCCAAGGACATCCTGCGGGCGTTCGAGCGCGGCGAGGACCCGACCGTGCAGCGCACGTCCTGCACGCTGCGCGCGGCGCTGGAGAAGCACATCAAGGGCATGACCAACCGCGGCGCGTCGCCAGCGTCCATCCGGTCGATTCGCTACAACGTCGAGCACTACGCGGCGCCGCTGCTGGACCGCGACATGGCGAGCATCGAGCGGCGCGAACTGGAGGAGCTGCACGATGCCATCAGCACGAAGGGCAAGTATGTGGCGAACACCACGCTGCGCCAGGTGCAGACCCTGTTCAACACCGCCCGCAAGAAGCTGGGCTTCGACCACCTGGACGCGGAAGCGACAGCGGCGGTCGACTACCACAAGCAGCAGCGCCGCCGCGACCCGGTGGCGGACCTGGCGACGTGGTGGACGGCGGTGGAGGGCATCCGCAACAGCGTCCGCCGGGACCTATGGTGGTTCGTGCTGTTCACCGGGCTGCGCCGCGACGACGCCAAGACGGTACGGTGGGAGCACGTCGACTTCGAGAACGGCACCGTGCACCGCCCGCAGCCGAAGGGCGGCGTCGACCGCGCGTTC
>CAYMRG010000481.1:0-4520 GCA_964392555.1 uncultured candidatus Brocadiaceae bacterium | reverse complement strand
CAGCAGGATCCGGAAGTCCGAGAAGCCGAGCTGCTGCAGCACCAGCGCCACGGCGCCGCAGACCTCGGCGTCGGCGATCCGGCTGGGCGTGCCGGTGACGTCGACGTCGCACTGGTAGAACTCGCGGAACCGCCCCTTCGCCGGCCGATCGGCGCGCCACACCGGCTGGATCGCGTAGCGCTTGTAGAACGCCGGCAGGTCCTTGTAGTTGGCCACGACGCGCGCCAGCGGCACCGTCAGGTCGTAGCGCAGGCCCTCGTCGGCGAGATCGAGTTCGCCCGGCGCACCGCTCGCGAGCGCGCGCTGCAGCTTGTCGCGGCGGTGCAGCAGGCGGTAGAGCAACTGGTCGCCCTCGGGCCCGTACTTGCCCAGCAGGGTCGTCAGGTTCTCGATGGTCGGCGTCTCGAGCGGCACGAAGCCGAACGACTCGTAGACCCGCTGCACGACCGACAGCACGTGGCGACGCCGCACGACGTCGGCGGCGAGGAAGTCGCGCATGCCGCTCGGCGGCTTCGTGGAGATGGCCTGGCTCATGAGGCCCACTGGTGTAGCCGCCGGCTGCGCCGATGCCACAGCGAGGCCGGCAGAAGGCGCGCGCGTGCACCGGCAGGCGCAGCCCCTTACCGTGCTCGCATGCGCCGGTCCCTGCTTCGCACCTCGCTGCTCGCCCTCGTCGGCTGCCTGCCGCTGGCCGCGGGCCACGCGCAGGATCCCGCGGTCGCGCCGCCGACCACCGAGAGCGCGCCGCCGCCGCAGGACCCGCAGACCCCACAGAACCCGCCGCAGCTGCCCGGCAACGGCCTCGACGCCACCACCGTCGAGGCGCTCGAACGGCTCGCGACGCAGCTTCAGGAGCTGCGGGCACAGCGCAGCGAAGCCGCCGGTCGACACGACGCCGACGCCGTCGCGCGCCTCGACGCCGAGGAACGCGAACTCGGCTGGCAGTTCGCCAGCCTGTCGTCGCGCATCGACGTGCACCGCTTCGAGGTGCCGCAGCAGGGCGACTTCGACTTCCAGAAGGAGATCGAGCAGCTGATCCGGCCGCTGCTGCAGACGCTGAAGGATGCGACCGAGGAGCCGCGCCTGACGTCCGAGCTGCAGAAGCGCCTCGACGACCTGCGGAGCCGCCTGCAGCTCGCCGATGCCGCGCGCAAGGCCGTCCTGCGCACCCGCGACCAGCTGCCGCCGGGATCGACGGCGCGCGCCGAGGCCGAGCGCGAGCTGACGACCCGCTGGAAACCGGTGGTCGACACGCTGCAGCGCGAGATGCTGGTGCTCGACGCCAACATCCGGCACCGCCGCGAAGGCGAGAAGACGCTGTTCGAGAGCGTCAGCGGCGCGCTGCGCGACTTCGTGCAGAGCAGCGGCGTCAACCTGGTGCTCTCGGTGCTGGTGTTCGCCGCCGTGTTCCTCGGCCTGCGCTACCTCCTCGACCGCATCCTGCAGCGCCGTCGGCCGTCGCGCGGCTTCCCGGTGCGCATGCTCGAGGTCGCGCTGCAGATCGCGGCGCTGGTGGCGGCGATCGCCGCGACCCTGGTCGTGCCCTACGCGCGCGGCGACTGGCTGCTGCTCGCCGTGTTCCTGGTGTTCCTGCTGGGTGCCGGCTGGCTGCTGATGCACGCGCTGCCGCAGCTGTTCGAGCAGGTTCGGCTGATGCTCAACGTCGGCGGCGTGCGCGAGGGCGAGCGCATCCTCGTCGACGGCCTTCCCTACCGCGTCGACGCGTTGCGCGTCTACACGCGGCTCCAGAACCCGGCGCTGCAGGGCGGCCAGTTGCGCGTGCCGCTGAAGCTGCTGGTCGGCATGCGCTCGCGGGCGCCGGCGCCCGACGAGCCGTGGTTTCCCTGCGAGGTCGGCGACGTCGTCAAGCTCGCCGATGGCACGCTCGGGCCGGTGCGCGTGCAGACGCCCGAAGTGGTCGTCATCGACGACCTGCTGGCCCCGCGCAGCCTGCCGACCGCAGCGTTCCTGGCGCAGAATCCACACAACCTGTCGCGGGGCTTCGTCGTCCAGGTGCGCTTCGGCCTCGACTACGCGCACCAGGCTGCGGCGACCTCGACGCTGCCGGCGCAGCTCGCCACCGCGCTGCGCGAAGGCCTCGGTGAACGGCTCGATCGCGCCGACGTGCAGCACGTGCTCGTCGAGCTCGCGGACGCCGGCAACAGCGCGCTCGAGTTCCTCGCCGAGGTGCGCTTCGCGGGCCACGCGGCGCCACGCAGCCGCCCGCTCGAGCGCCTCGTTCTGCAACTTCACGTCGCGGCGGCCACCGCGCACGGGCTCGCGATTCCGTTCCCGCAGCTCACGATCCATCGCGCCGACGACCACGCCGGCTGACGCGAACCCGCCATGGCAACGGCGGTCGTCGCTTCGCCCGCTCGTCGCCACGCCGCCCGTCCCCGCACCGCGCGTGCCATGTGCTACCCTCCTGGTATGCGAATCCTCCCGTTCGTTGCCGGCGCGCTGCTGCTCACCCTTCCGGCGAAGGCCGACAAGTTCTGGCTCACCGACCCCGAGACGCAGAAGCAGTCGGCGGCCGAAGGCTCTTCCCCCGACTACGTCGAAGGCGTGCTCATCGCCGAGAGCGACGAGGGCTACCACGTCCGCATCGTCGGCGGCGAAGTGCTGCTGCCGAAGGGCCGCGTCTTCAAGGTCGAGAAGGACAGCCTGTCGATCGACGCGATCGTCAAGGCCGAGCGCGACGGCAAGGCCAAGCGCGACGCCGCCGAGCAGGAGCGCCGCCTCGCCCAGGAGATCGTCAGGAAGCAGCGTGAAGTGCAGACCGCCGAGGCGGCCGCGCGCCGCAGCGAGGCGGCCGCGACCAACGCACCGGCGACGCGCCAGCCGGCGCCTGAATACGACCCGACCCTGCACGTCGTCCCGGCCAACCAGGGCGACCTGATGCGCGAGGTGCAGATGGCCTGGGCGCTGACCAAGGACCGCGCCTACCTGAAGCTGCTGCGGCAAATGCGCCGCATGCGCTGAAGCACCGGCCGAGGGAAGGGCCGCCGAAGCGGCCCCCCCCCGCATGGCACGCAAAGGCCTTCCGGCCTACGCTCTACGGCCCAGGCGCGCCGCTCGGCCGCCACCCCCCAAGGCCCGACCATGCCCATCCACCCTCGCGTCCGTCTCCTCCTCACCTGCCTCGTGCTGCCGTTCGCGGCCTGCTCGAAGGACGCTGCCGCCCACACCGACCCGCTGAAGGCGCCGCTCGGTCTCGAGGGCGCGACGCTGGTCACCTCGCCGGACAACCCGGTGACTGCGGCGAAGGCCGAGCTCGGCAAGCAGCTGTTCTTCGACCCGCGCCTGTCCAACAGCGGCACCATGGCGTGCGCCGCGTGCCACCTGCCCGAGAAGGCGTTCACCGACGGCCGCGCCGTCGCGCCCAAGGACAACGGCAAGGACAACACGCGCAACGCGCCGACGATGTACAACGTCGGCTACCTCGATCGGCTCTATTGGGACGGCCGCACCAAGAACCTGCACGAGAACGTCAAGGCGGCGTGGACCGGCCAGCTCGCCGCGAAGCCCGAGGAGGTCGCGAAGAAGCTCGCCGGCGTGCCGGAGTACGAGAAGGCGTTCCAGGCCGCGTTCCAGACCGGACCGAGCGAGCAGACGATCGTGTTCGCGCTGGCGTCGTTCCTGCGCACGCTGCAGAGCGGCAACTCGGCCTACGACCGCTACAAGGCCGGCAAGACCGACGCGCTCGGCGACGCCGCGAAGCGCGGCGAAGCGCTGTTCACCGGCAAGGCCGGCTGCGCGGTCTGCCACACGCCGCCGCTGTTCACCGACAAGATCTACCACAACGTCGGCATCGGCATGACGGCCGAGAACCCCGACCTCGGCGCCGGCGCCAAGAACGCGTTCGACGACCCGGCGAAGACCGGCGCATTCAAGACGCCGACGCTGCGCGACGTCGCGAAGACCGGCCCCTGGTTCCACGACGGCAAGATCGCGACGCTGGCCGAAGCGGTCAAGCTGATGGCCTCGGGCGGCCTCGACAACCCGCACAAGGATCCGCTGCTCGTCGATCGCAGGCTCAGCGACGCCGAGCTGGCCGACCTGGTCGCGTTCCTCGAGTCGCTGTCGGGCGACGTGGCCTGGACCGCGCCGGTGCTGCCCAAGTAGCTTCGAGCCGGCGCGCCGCGCAGCTCAGCCGTCGCGCGCCGCGCACTCAGCCACGGCGCACCGCGCACTCAGCTACTGCGCGCCGCTTCGGCCTGCGCCTCGAGCGCTTCCCAGCGCGCGTAGAGCGCCGCGATCTCGACGGGCAGGGCCGTGCGGCGCTTCGTCAGCGCATCGAAGCGATCGCGCCCCGCCGCCGTGTAGACGGCCGGGTCCGACAGGCCGCGGTCGACCTCGGCCAGCTCGCCCTCGGCGGCCTCGATGCGCGCGGGCAGCGCGGCGAGTTCCTGCTGCTCGCGCGAACTGAGCTTCTTCGGCCTTGCCGGCGGCGCCGCGGCCGCTGCGGCCGCCGCCTGCTTGCGCGCTGCCGCAGCGGCTGCGGCGGCCGCCACGGCTTC
>CAYMRG010000480.1:0-4522 GCA_964392555.1 uncultured candidatus Brocadiaceae bacterium | reverse complement strand
CCCCCCCCCCCCCCCCCCCGCGCCCGCGGGGGGGCGCGTGGTGCGACGGGCGGGGTGGCTAGCGCAGTCGGATCAGCTGTTTGCGTATGACCTGGGGCGGGTCGCCGTTCTTGACGCGGATCTGCAGGTCGCCGCGCTGGTAGCGATCCTTGGTCATGCTGATCTGCCAGGTGCCCGCCGGCAGATGGGGGAAGCGGACACGGCCCTGCACGTCGGTGGTGAGCTTGTGCTCGGCGGCGCGCGTGCTCTCGAGGAAGACGGCGGTCACCTCGGCCTCGGGGATGCCGTAGCCGGCGATGTCGGAGACCAGCACCTCGACCTCGACGCCGCGCGGCACCTGCAGGGTCACGCCCTGGCCCTGGATCCGGCCGCGCGTCAGCGTGTTGCCTTCCACGACGTTGATGCGCTGTGGTTCGATCAGCTGCTGGCCATCGAGCGTCAGCAGGACCTGGTACTCACCGGCGAGCGTGTCCTCGCAGACCAGGCAGCCGACCGTGTCGGTCTTGCCGCGGTGCAGCGTGCGGCCGGCCGGTTCGCCGACGGGCGACATCTGCACGTCGACGTTGGTCATCGGCACGTTGTCCTGATCGCGCACCAGCAGCGTGAACGGCGCGCCGGGCGTGATCGCCAGGACCACGTCGTCGACCAGCGGATGGTCCTGGTCGATCGTCACCGTTCGCCGCGCGCCGTTGAGGCCGGGGGCATGGACGCTGACCAGGTACGGGTAGGTCGAGAACGGGATGTCGGTGACCTCGAAGGTCGGCGTGCCGATGCCGCGCTCGACGGCGACGAACCGGCGCCAGGGGCGTTGGCCGGGCGCGCTCGGCACGTTGGGGTTGCGGCACTCCTCGACCGCGATCGTGATGGTCTGCAGGCGATCGAGCACGGAGACCGCGAGCTGGATGTCGCCGCGCAGCGTGCCGCTGGTCCAGCCGGACGTGTCGACGCCCCAGTCGCCGCGAAGGGCGATGGCAAACACCCGTGGGGCGGCCTCGCCCCACACATGGTCGCCGGCCACATGATCGCCGGCGGCGAGCTGCGGGGCTTCGTCGGGGCCGACCGCGGCCTCGGGCAGCGGCATCGCGGCGCTCGGCGGCGGCGCGCCCGGCGGCACGGCCACGGCGAACACGTCCTGCGACAACACGGCGAACCCGACGCCGGCCCCGAGCAGCAGGGCGACGGCCAGGAGCATCAGGGAACGGGCTTGCATGTCGGGGGCGGCGCCGAGGGGTGGAGGGGGCGCCGTTCGGGAGATAGTAACCCGGATCCGCGTGGCAACACGCGCGCGGCCCTCGCCGCGACCGAGGCGGACGCGGGCTGCTGCCGCCTGGAGCCCCACGGCATCGGCAGTTGCGCGGCTGCCGCGCGCCGGCGGCTCACGGCGAAACGGTTTCGGCCCGGGCGGAAACCCGGCGCGCCCTCGCCTGCCGCAGGCGGCTGGTCAGCACCAACAGCGCACCCGCAGCGAACAGCAGCCATCCGTCGAACGACGTCGCAGCCATGGCCAGCGAGTCTGCACGCGATCGTCGCGGCCGCGCCAACCCGGCGTGAAGGTTCGCCGCAGGCTATCGGGCGTTGGCCGCGAGCCAGGCGGCGATGCGTTCGACCAGCAGGGCGGCGGGCAAGGTGCCGTCGAGCGTCAGGCCTTCGGTCGAAGCCAGCGGCTCGCAGAGGCGGACCTGGTCGTCGAGCAGCGACGGCGCGAAGAAGTGGCCGCGCCGGTCGGCCAACCGTTCGCGCAGCGTCGCCAGCGGCACGGTGAGCTGGACGAAGCGCAGCGGCAGGCCGTCGGCCAGCGTCGCGCGGTAGGCGCGCCGCAGCGCCGAGCACGCGAGCACGAGGCCGGTCGGTGCGGCCGCGGTCAGTGCCACGTGCAGTGTGGCGAGCCACGGCGCGCGGGCGGCATCGTCGAGCGGCACGCCGGCCGCCATGCGCGCGCGGTTCGCGTCGCTGTGGAAGTCGTCGGCGTCGGCGAACGGCACGCCGAGCCGCGCGGCGAGCAGGCGGCCGACCGTCGTCTTGCCACAGCCGGCCGGGCCGGTGATGGCGAGCCGCGGCGGCGCGGTCACTTCGGGTGGTCCCCGGCGCCGGGTGGCGGCGCATCCAGCGCGCGCAGCAGCCGGTCGACGTCGTCGAGGAAGTTGCCGAGCCCGTCGAGGTCGATCGCCGGCGCGGCCGGCGCCGAGGTGGCGGGCGCGCTCGTGTTCCTGGGCGCCTTCGTCGCGCAGGTCGTGGCGGTCGAACATCGCCGCCGCCTGCAGGTGCACGTAGAGGTTGCCGGCGTGGCGCGCGGTGGCGGCGCGCATCGCGGCCAGCGCCGGCTCGACCTCGCCTTCGCTCTCGAGCAGGCGCGCCCGGGCGACCATCGCGCGCGGGTCCTCGTCGTCGGCCGCCGCCAGCACCTCGTGCACCGCGGTGAGCGCTTCGGCGCGTTCGCGGTCGCCAGCCTGGGCGGCGAGGTCGAGCAGGTAATCGGCGACCAGCGCGCGCGTGTGCGGGCTCGGATCGATCTGCAGCAGCGCCGTCAGGTCCTGCTGCAGCCGGCGCGTCGCGGTCGCGGCGCCCTGCTGGCGCAGCGCGGTGATCCGCAGGTGCAGCAGCTCGGGCGACGCCGCGCCGCGCAGGCGTTCGACGGTGTCGAGGTCGTAGATCGCGTCCTCCCAGTGCTCGAGCTGGAGGTGGGCGCGGGCGCGCACCAGCCAGGCCATCGCGTAGCCTTCGTCGCGGGCGATCGTCTGCGACGCGCCGGCGATCGCCGCGAGCAGCAGGTCGCGGCGGTCCTCGGCCGAACGCGGGCGATCCTGGTCGTCGCGCGACGTGCCGGCGATCGCCAGCGAACGCTCGGCTTCGGCGAGGCTGCGTTCGAGCGCGCTGCGGTTGCGTTCGCGCACGAGCACGACGGCGCCGACCGACAGCGCGGTGACCAGCAGCAGCAGGACGGCGGTCAGGCGGTGGCGGCCGATCCAGCGCGCGGCCAGCTGCAGTGCGCCGGGTCGCCGCGCCAGCACGCGCTCGCCGCGCAGGAAGCGCTCCAGGTCTTCGGCGAACTCGAGCGTCGAGCCGTAGCGGCGCGCCGGATCGCGCTCCATGGCCTTGCCGAGGATCGCCGACACCGCCGGTGGCAGGTCGGCGCGCAACCGGTGCGGCGGCCGCGGCGACTGCTCGAGCAGCGCCTTCAGCACGCTCTGCGCGGTCGGGCCGTCGAACGGCGGTTGCCCGGTGACCAGCGCGTAGAGCGTCGCGCCGAGGCCGTAGACGTCGCCGAGCGTGTTCGCCGCGCCGCTGCCGCCGAGCACCAGCTCGGGCGCCATGTACATCGGCGTGCCGACGATCGCGCCGCTCTCGGTCATCGAGCCGGTGCCGGTCTCGCGCGCGAGTCCGAAATCGGTGATCGCGACGCGCGCGGTGCCGTCGCGATCGTCGCCGTCGCGCAGCATCAGGTTGCCGGGCTTGAGGTCGCGGTGGACGACGCCGCGGTCGTGGGCGAATTGCAGCGCGCGGCCGACCGCCGCGGCGATCGCGCACGCCTTCTGCACCGGCAGCGGTCCGACCTTGAGGCGCTCCTCGAGCGTCGTGCCGTCGACGAACTCCATCGCGAACCAGTGCAGGCGGCCGGCGACGCCCTGGTCGACGAAGCCGACGATGTCGGGGTGGCGCACGCGCGCCATGATCTGGCCTTCGCGCAGGAAGCGCGCCAGCGCGCGTTCGGTCAGCGACAGGCTCGGCGGCAGGATCTTCAGCGCGATGCGTTCGCCGGTGGCGCGGACCCGCGCCTCGTAGACGATCCCCATCGAACCCTTGCCGACCTCGCGCCGGATCTCGAACTGCGGCAGCTGCTGGCCGAGCGTCTCCGGCGCGAAGGTGTAGAACTCGCGCCGCGAACCGAAATCCGGCGCTTCGCTCACGGTCGGGGTGCTGCCGGATCGAGCGCGGCCGGATCGAGCGCCGCCGCATCGCGCGCGGCCTGGAGCCGCTGCAGGTCGCGCAGCAGCGCCGGGAGGTCGGCGAGGCGCAGCATGTTCGGCCCGTCGCTCGGCGCGTGGTCGGGATCCTCGTGGACCTCGAGGAACAGGCCGTCGACGCCGCAGGCGACGGCAGCGCGCGCGAGGTAGGGGACCTTGGTGCGGTCGCCGCCGGTCGACGTGCCGGCGCCGCCGGGCCGCTGCACCGAGTGCGTCGCGTCGAACACCAGCGGTTGGCCGAAGCCGCGCATCGTCGGGAAGCCGGCGAAGTCGACGACCAGCGTGCGGTAGCCGAAGCTCGTGCCGCGTTCGGTGATCAGCGCGTTCGGATTGCCGGCGTCGAGCACCTTGGCGAGCACGTTGCCGACGTCCTCGGGCGCGAGGAACTGGCCCTTCTTGACGTTGACCGCGCGGCCGGTCGCCGCCGCGGCCAGCAGCAGGTCGGTCTGGCGGCACAGGAACGCCGGGATCTGCAGGCAGTCGACGACCTCGCCGCACGGCGCACACTGGCCGATCTCGTGCACGTCGGTGACCACCGGCACGCCGATCTCGCGCCGCAC
>CAYMRG010000479.1:1863-4532 GCA_964392555.1 uncultured candidatus Brocadiaceae bacterium | reverse complement strand
ACCTTCCCGCTCGACAAGGTGATCAAGGGCTGGACCGAAGGCCTGCAGCTGATGAAGCCGGGTGGCAAGTTCCTGTTCCAGATCCCCGGCAACCTGGCCTACGGCGAACGCGGTTCGCCGCCGAAGATCCCGGCCAACGCAACGCTGGTGTTCTACGTCGAGCTGATCGCGATCAAGTAGGTCGGGGTACCGCTGCGCCGAGCGGTTTGTCCGCTGCGCCGAGCGGTTTGTCCGCTGCGCCGAGCGGTTCGTCCGCTGCGCGGAGCTGGTTCTCCGCTGCGCCGAGCTGGGTCCCTGCTGCGCCGAGCTGGCCACACGCGGCCATCACCGAGCGCCCCTTGGCGATGCGCTGCCGCACGGCGAGGCCGTGCGCGCGCAGCCGAGCGACGAAGGCAGCGATCTGCGCCTCGGTCGGCGTCGCCGCGATCGGGGCGCTGCCCGGGTTGTACGGGATCACGTGCACCAGCACGCGGCCGAGCGGGGCGCAGAACGCGGCCAGCGCGGCGGCGTCGGCGGGGCTGTCGTTGATCCCGGGCAGCAGGCACCAGTGGATGCCGAGTGCCAGGTTGCGGCGCTGGCGGTAGTCGCGCAGCGCCCGCCGCAGTTCGGCGAGCGGGTAGCGGACCGCCCGCGGCATCAGGTCGGCGCGCTGCGCATCCGTGGCCGCGTGCAGGCTGACCGCCAGGCCGAGCCGCTTCCAGCCGAGTTCGCGCAGCGCGTGCAGGCCCGGCACGTGGCCGACCGTGCAGACCGTCAGGCGGTCCTGCGCGTAGGCGAGGCCGCGCGGATCGGTCAGCACCTGCAGCGCTGGCAGCAGCGCCGCCAGGTTGTCGAGCGGTTCGCCCATGCCCATGAACACCAGCGTGTCCGGTCGCCGTTCGCGGTGCTGCAACGTCACCTGGGCGACGATCTCGCCGGCGGTCAGGTTGCGCAGCAGGCCGAGCCGGCCGGTCTCGCAGAACGTGCAGGCGCGGGCGCAGCCGGCCTGCGTCGACAGGCACAGGCTCGAGCGGTCGCGGCCCATCGGCAGGTGCACGCTCTCGATGCGATGGCCGTCGGCGAGCGCCAGCAGCCGCTTCTGCAGATCGCCGTGCGGCGTGGCCTCGGTCTGCACTTCGGTCACGGTCGGCAGCGTCAGCATCGCGAACGCGCGCCAGGCTGCCGCGGCGCGCGGCCCGAGGCCATGGCGTTCGGGCGCGAACGCGCCGTCGCGCACGGCGGCGGCGTGCAGCGCCGGCGCCGCGCCGGCGCCCTTGGCCGCGCCGAACCAGGCGCGCGCCTGGCGGTGCAGTTCGTCGGCGGGCAGGCCGAGCAGGTCGACGGGCATCGTCGGCACGGTAGGCGCTCCCCCGAGCCGCGCAACGGCCCGCCGCATCTACTTTCTCATGCCAAGTGCTCGCGATTCCCAAGAATGTGCGTTGCCGAGCCGGCCGCGGTTCGCCATCATGCCGCAGCATGGAAGCACAGCCAGCCGCGACGGCGGGGAATGGCACGGCCAGGGCGACGGTGCTCGAAGCCCGCAACGTGTTCCGCCTGCGCGCGGTCGACGGCCAGCAGGTGCCGATCGTGCGCGATGTGTCGTTCGCGCTGCGGGCGGGCGAGTTCGCGACCATCATGGGGCCGTCGGGTTCGGGCAAGTCGACGCTGCTGCACCTGCTGGCCGGTCTCGACCGGCCGACCTCGGGCCACGTGCTGCTCGCCGGCGAAGACCTCGGCGCCGGCGACGAGGAGCGGCGCGCCGCGATCCGCCGCCAGCGGATCGGCTTCATCTTCCAGTTCTTCCATCTGCTGCCGGACCTGACGGTCGGCGAGAACGTGACGCTGCCGCTGCGGATCGCCGGCCTGAGCCTGCGCCGCAACCAGGAACGGATCGCCAGTCTGTTGGACCTGCTCGGCATCGCCGCGCTCGCCGACCGCCTGCCGCACGCGCTGTCGGGCGGCGAGATGCAGCGCGTCTCGATCGCGCGCGCGCTGGCGACGCAGCCGGCGCTGGTGCTCGCCGACGAACCGACCGGCAACCTGTCGAGCAAGGCTGGCGAGGAGGTCGTGGCGCTGCTGCGCTCGGTCTGCCAGCGGCTCGGCGCGACGATCCTGCTCGTCACGCACAACCCGCGCGACGCCGCTGCCGGCGACCGCGTGCTGTTCCTGCACGACGGCGCGCTGCGCGCCGACGCCGAACTGACCGGAGGACCCTTCGTTGTCGCTGACGTCTTTCGTCGTCTCGAGGAACTGGGCATCTAACCGGCTCCGGCTGCTGCTGACCCTGGTCGGCATCGCGCTCGGCGTCGGCATCGTCGTGGCCATCTACGTGATGGACCACAACACGATCCAGAGCCGGCTGCTGGCGCAGGACCCGCAGCGCGGCCGCGTCGACCTCGAGGTCGCACCGGTCGACGGGGCGCGGCCGGCGGCCGAGGTCGCGGCGGAGCTGCGGGCGACGCCGGGCGTCCAGGAGGTCGCGCAGTGGCGTGAGGCGCTCGGCCGCGCGCAGGCCGGCAGCCTGACGCTCGATCTGGCCGTCTACGGGCTCGGCCCGCTGCCGCCGGGGCCGTTCGACCACTACGACGTCGCCGCGGGCCGCAACCTGGCCGCCGCCGACGACGGGCTCAGCGGCGGCATCCTGCTCGGCCGCGAGGCCGCGCGGCTGCTCGGCGTCACGGTCGGCGACC
>CAYMRG010000479.1:0-1853 GCA_964392555.1 uncultured candidatus Brocadiaceae bacterium | reverse complement strand
AACGCGTCGAGTGCCGCGACGGCAAACTGGTGCCGGTCGCCGCCGCCGATGGTGGCGAGCCGTTCGCCGCCGAGGTCGAGGTGGTGGGGCTGCTCGGCGACCAGCGGCTCGGCCGCCGCAACTTCGGCCAGGTCGCGGTCACCGGGCTTGCGCTGGCGCACGCGCTGCAGCCGCGCGGCAACGACCTCTACCACGTGCTGCGCGCGCCGGGCACCGACCTCGACCGGCTGCGCCAGGATCTCGGCTCGCACTTCTCGGTGCGCGACCTGCGCGGCGCGCTGATCGGCGAAGGCGCCGACGAACGCGCGTTCCGCAACGGCCTGAAGGTGCTCGGCGGCCTCGCGCTGCTGCTCGGCATGTTCGTCGTCTTCCAGACGCTGTCGCACGCGCTGGTGGCGCGGATCAAGCAGCTCGGGCTGCTGCGCTGCCTCGGCGCGGGCTCGGGCGCGATCACGCGGATCTTCCTGTTCGATGCGCTGCTGCTCGGCGTCGTCGGTTCGGTGCTCGGCGTCGGCGTCGGCATGGGCCTGGCGCTGTGGCTGAAGCGCAACGACATCAGCTCGCTGGGCGTCGGCAAGGCGTGGTCGACGTTCGAGATCCCGATCTTCCCGGTCGCGTGGACTGCGGCGCTCGGCGTGCTGTTCACGCTGGCGGGGGCGATGTTCCCGCTGGTGCGAGCGCGCCAGGTGCCGGCGCTCGACATCCTGCAGGCGCGCGGCCTCGCGCCCGGCAAGGACGACGGCGTCGACCTGCTGCGCGGCATCAACGTCTGGATGTTCCTGCTGCTGGTGCTGGCGCTGCCGCTCGCCTACCTGGCGATGACGCCGCTGGCCGTCGAGGAAGGCGCCGAGACGCGCACCGTGCTGCTCGAACTCGGCGGCATGCTCGGCGTGTTCGGCAGCGCGCTGCTGCTGGCACCGCAGCTCGTTGCCTGGCTGGGCCGGCTGGTGCTGCTGCCGCTGCGGCTGGTCGCGCCGCTGTCGGCGTGGCTGGTCGGCAAGGCCGTCGCGCGCTCGCCGGGGCGCATCGCCGCGGCCGTCTGCGGCCTCGCCGCGGTCGGCCTTGCGCTGCTGGGGCTGAAGAGCGTTACCTGGTCGCTGCACGCCGAGGTCAGCCAGTTCGCCCGCGCGGCGCTCGACGACCGCCTGTTCATCCAGCCCGAGGTGCCGCAGCGGCCCGAGGCGGCGGCGGCGCTGGCAAAGGTGCCCGGCGTCGCGCGCGTCGACGTGTTCGAAGGCGAGGAGCGCGGCGTCGGCTTCCTGCTGCGCGGCCTCGACGTGCGCAGCGCCGCGGCGGTCGGTGGCGCGCTCGAAGGTCGGCAGGACCTGGTAGCCCGCTACGCCGACGACCAGGCGCGGACGATGGTCGTCAGCCGCCGGCTGGCCAAGGCGCGCCACTGGCAGACCGGCTCGCTGGTGTCGGTGCTCGACAAGAACCGCGTGCCGGTCGCGTACGAGGTCATGCTGGTCGGCGACGGGTCGGGCTTCGACGGCGACGAACGCGCGTTCGCGGTCGCCTCGCCCCACTGGTTGCGGCGCGATTTCTGCATCGGCGAGGCGTGCGTCGAGCACGCGACGCTGTTGCTGGCTCCCGGGGCGGACGGCGACGCGGTCGCCGCCGCGGCTCGCGGTGTGATGCCGCTGGCGAAGGCCAAGACCGGTGCGTTCATCCGCGGCTTCTTCGAGCGCGACGTGCAGCGCGACTTCCGGCTGTTCGACCTGCTGCTGTTCCTGATGCTGGTGCTGGCCGGCATCGGCCTGCTCAACGGCATGACGATCGCGGCGCTCGGCCGCGTGCGCGAGATCGGCGTGCTGCGCGCGCTCGGCATCCGCCGCGCGGCGCTGGTCGGCAGC
>CAYMRG010000478.1:3647-4538 GCA_964392555.1 uncultured candidatus Brocadiaceae bacterium | reverse complement strand
GCGCGGCGAGCGGATTCGCCGTTGGCGAGCGGGAGTAGTAGTCGCCCCTGGAGACCGCAGCGCGCCTGCGGCCCCTTCTGGCGGCGCGCAGCGCCGCGCAACCTTTGGTTGCGGCCGCAGGACGCGCTGCGTTGGCGCCGACGGCCGCAGCGGCCGCGGCTCAACGGCGACAACCTGAGTCGCACCCAGGTTCATGCGTCGGGGACGGCCGCAGGCCGATGGAATGCTACGGATCGGTGGGTAGCGCCGGTCGGTCACCCGTCCGCGGGCGCCATCCGGTAGCCGACCGCCGGCTCGGTCAGCAGGAAGCGCGGCCTGGCCGGCTCACGTTCGAGCTTCTGCCGCAGTTGCCCCATGTAGACCCGCAGGTAGGCGACGTCGCCATCGTGACTCGGGCCCCAGACGGCGCGCAGCAGGAAGGTGTGCGTCAGCACCTTGCCGTGATGTTCGGCGAGGCAGTGGAGCAGTCGATACTCCGTCGGCGTCAACCGCGCCGGAACGTCGGCGCCGGCCTCGCGGCGGGTGACGATGCGGCGCTCGGCGTCGAGCGAAAGTCCCTCGCCGGACGGGTCCGTCCAGCGATAGACGGTGGGCGCATGGGAGCTCGCGCCGCGCGCGGCGTGGCGGAGCGCGACGCGCAGGCGGGCCAGCAGCTCGGGCACGCCGAACGGTTTCGTCAGGTAGTCGTCGGCACCCGCATCGAGAGCAGCGACCTTGTCGTCCTCGCGACCGCGCGCCGAGAGGACGAGGATCGGCAGGTTCGACCAACCCCGGATCTCGCGCACCAGTTCGATCCCGTCGCCGTCGGGCAGGCCCAGGTCGAGCAGCAGGAGCTGCGGCGGTTTCGCCGTGCACAGCATCCGGGCCTCGCGCAGGCTGGCTGCCTCGTCG
>CAYMRG010000478.1:0-3637 GCA_964392555.1 uncultured candidatus Brocadiaceae bacterium | reverse complement strand
ACGACAGCGCCGTTCGCAGGAAGCGTCGGATCGGCGCTTCGTCGTCGACGACGAGCGCCCGCACGGGGGCGACGGCTTCGGTCATGTGGGGTCGCTTTCGGTCGGTGGCTCGATCGTCGGCGGTTGCTCGGGGAGCGGGAGGCGCAGGACGAAGCATGCGCCGTGGGTCACGTCGGATCGTAAGCTCGCGCTGCCGCCGTGCGCGGCCAGGATCGCCGCGCAGATCGACAGCCCGAGGCCCATCCCGCCGCTGCCATGGCCGCGCTCGAAGCGACGGAAGCAGCGGGCGCGCAGCTCGGCTGGCACGCCCGGCCCATCGTCGGCCACCTCGACGACCACTTCGCGGTCGATCTGGTGCGCGGCGACCGTGACTCGTGCCGTCGGCGGGGTGTGCTGCGCCGCGTTGTCGAGCAGCAGGAACAGCGCCTGTTCGAGCAGCACGGGATCCGCGTGGACCAGCGGCAGATCCGCCGGGATCGCGGTGGCCACGGCGCGTTCGCCGAGCTGGGGCGTCGCCCGCCGGATCGCGCTGCCGACCAGTTCCTCGATGCTGGTCCACTGGCGTCGCAGCTGCACCTGGGAGCCTTCGAGGCGCGTCGCGTGGACGAGGTTGTCGATCAGCAGGTCGAGTCGTCGGGCTTCGCCGGCGATCCCGGCCAGCAACTCCCCCCGTGCGTCACCGGGGGGCATGTGCTCGAGCAGGCTGCTCGCGGCGCCGGTGATCGTGGCGAGCGGCGTGCGCAGGTCGTGCGAAACCGAGGCCAGCAGGTTGCTGCGCAGGCGTTCGGTGTCCGCCTCACGCTGCACCGCGCGGCGCTCTTCGGCGGCGGCCAGGCGTTCGCAGGCCGCCGAAGCGTGGCTGGCGAAGGTGTCGAGCAGCAGCCGCTGCTTCGCGTCCGGCGCGAGGTCCGCGCGATCCGGGTGCACACCGAGCACACCTTCCTTACCGCGCTGCGAACGCATCGGCACGAACAGCGCACCGATGCCCGGCAGGTGCGTCGTGCCGAGACCGGCGGGCCGCCCGTGGTCCCAGCACCATTGGGCGACGGCCATCGTGGCCGAGTCGAGCCAGGTCGCGTCGCCATGTTGCGCCAGCAGGCAGGTTGCATCCAGGGTCACCCCGACGTCGGCGACGAAGAACACCAGATCGCCGGACACGACGTCGCGCAGGTGCGCCAGCGTGGTCTTCGCGACCTCGTCGATCGTCGCCGCCGTCACGAGCTCGCGGACGAACGAGTTGAGCGCCATGACCTCGGTCTCACGGGCCCTGGCCGCCGTGGCGCGATCACGCACCTGCGCGACCAGCGTGGCGACGACCAGGCCGACGCCCAGCATCGCCGCGAGCGCCAGCAGGTACGAGGGTTCGGCGACCGCGAACGTGAACCGCGGCTCGATGAACAGGAAGTTGAAGCCGAGGGCGCAGCCGAGCGAGGCGACGACCGCAGCGCCGCGGCCGAACCGCAGCGCGACGACGACGACGCCGAGCAGCAGCACCATCGCCTCGACGGACAGGTCCGGCGGCCAGTAGACGAGCCAGGCCAGGGTGGTCGCCGCCGCCGCACCAGCCGAACCGGCCAGCAGGGTGAGCCACCGGCGACCGCCGCGCCGCTCGATCGGCGGCCGATCGGCCGTGGCCTCGCCGTCCGCGGCTTCGTGATCGTGGATGACGTGGACGTCGATGCTGCCGCTGTTGCGGATCACGTCCATCGTGAACGAGCCGAACAGCAGTTCGCGGCGCCGCGTGTCGTGGGTCTTGCCGATCACGATGCGGCTGATGTCGTGGGCCCGCGCGAAATCGACGATCGCCGCGGCCGGGTGCGGGCTCTCCAGCACGATCGAACGAGCCCCGAGCGATTCGGCGAGCTGCAGGTGTTGCAGCACGCGGGCATGCGCGGAAGGGGCCAGCGGGCGACCGGCATGGGCGACGTGGAGCGCGAACAGCTCCCCGCGCACGACCGCGGTCGAACGGTGCGCGGCGCGGACCAGGCGCGCGGACAGAGGGCTGGGGCCGACGCAGACCAGCACGCGCTCGAGGGCGCTGCGCAGGCGCGGTGTGCCGCCGGTGTGGCGATCTTCACGCCGGCGCCGGTCGACGAGTTCGGCCGTCTTGCGCAGGACCAGCTCGCGCAGCGCGGCCAGATTGCCCGGCTGGAAGAACGACGTGATCGCGGCCTGCGCGGTCTCGGGCACGTAGACCTTGCCGTCGCGCAGCCGCTCGAGCACGGCGGCCGGCGAAAGATCGACCACCGCGACCTCGTCGGCTTCGGCAAGGACCGCATCGGGCACGGTCTCCCGAACCTGGACCCCGGTGATTCGCGCGACGACGTCGTTGAGGCTCTCGACGTGCTGCACGTTCATCGTCGTCATCACGTCGATGCGGGCATCGAGCAGGGCGCGGACGTCCTGCCAGCGCTTCTCGAAGCGCGACCCCGGCGCGTTGGTGTGCGCCAGTTCGTCGACGACGACGACGGCCGGGCGCCGCACGAGCGCGGCAGCCACGTCGAACTCGTCGAGCCGAGCGCCGCGGTATTCGATCGTGCGCCGCGGCAGCCGTTCGAGGCCCTCGAGCAGCGCGGCGGTTTCGGCACGACCGTGCGTCTCGACGACACCCACGACCAGGTCCGTGCCGCGCGCGCGCAGGCGCCGCGCCTCGGTCAGCATCGCATAGGTCTTGCCGACACCGGGACAGGCACCGAGGAACACCTTGAGGCGGCCGCGTCGCTGCCGGGCCTCGACGGTGGCGGCGTGGGCGAGCAGGCGATCCGGGTCCGGGCGATCGGCGTCGGCGGCGGGCATGCGTCGGCTCAGGTGTCGGCGTCGAGCGCCAGGTTCAGTGCCAGGACCTCGACGATGCGGTCGCTGGCGAACGGCCACGCCGCGGCGTAGGCGAGCCGATCGACGAGCGCGGCGACGCGGGCTTCGGGCACGCCGCGCGCGGCGGCGATGCGTGGGATCTGGAAGCGCGCGGCGGCCAGCGAGATGTGCGGGTCGAGGCCGCTGCCCGATGCCGCAGCGAGGTCGGCCGGCAGCGGCCGGTCGGCCGTCGCGCCGGCCGCGGCCACGCGCTGCTGCGCCAGGACCGCGAGCGCGTCGCCGTTCGGTGACAGGTTGCTGCCGGCGCCCGCCGCGGCGTCGTAGCCGCAGGCCGACGGCCTCGGCCAGAAGTAGCGCGGCGTGTGGAACGCCTGCGCGAGCAGACTGCTGCCGACGACCGTGCCATCGGCGCGCCGGACCAGCGAGCCCTCGGCCTGCGCCGGGCTCGCCAGCCGGGCGACGCCGAACACGGTGAGGGTGTAGAGGCCCGCACACAGCAGCATGGACGCGGCACTGAACCGCATGGCAGAGGCGATCATGGTCATCGGCCGGTCTGGAGATGCTCGGCGAGCGGCCCGAGGGCTGCGGCCGGGAGGAAGGTCAAGGCGCCGAGGAAGACGATCGTGCCGAGCAGCATGATCGCGAAGGTCGGGTTCGCGGTGCCGAGTGTACCGGCGGACCGCGCCGTGATTCGCTTCTTGCCGAGCGAAGCGGCGAGCGCCAGGGGCAGGGCGATCGGCAGGTAGCGGCCGAGCAGGATCACGAGCCCGGTCGCCAGGTTCCACGCGACGGTGCCGTCGCCGAGTCCCTCGAAGCCCGAGCC
>CAYMRG010000477.1:266-4547 GCA_964392555.1 uncultured candidatus Brocadiaceae bacterium | reverse complement strand
CGCGCACTGCGTCCACACGAGCCCGCGCGAACGCGAGCTGCTGGCCGCGACCGGCAGCGCCGTGCTGCACTGCCCGAGCACCAACCTGAAGCTCGGTTCGGGCATCGCGCCGATCGCCGCCTACCGCGCCGCGGGCGTGCGCGTGGCGCTCGGCGCCGACGGCGCGCCGTGCAACAACCGCCTGTCGCTGCTGACCGAGCTGCGCGCGCTGGCGCTGCTGCAGGATCTCGCGGCCGGGCCGGGCACGCTGCGCGCCGTCGACGCGCTGTGGCTGGCGACGCGCGGCGGCGCCCTGGCGCTCGGCCTGCCCGATCGCGGCACGCTGGCGCCGGGCCAGCGCGCCGACGTCGTGCTGTGCGACCTCGCCGATCCGCGCCTCGGCGCACCGCTGGCCGAATGGCAACGCGACGTCGCGACGGCGATCGCCGGCGCCATGGTGTTCGCGGCCGACGAACGCTGGCTCACCGACGTCGTCTGCGGCGGCAGATTCGTCGTCCGCGGTGGCCGGCCGGACTGGGACTGGCGCGACCTCGCCGACGACGTCGCGGCGACGTTGCCCGACGTGCTGCGGCGCGCCGGCCTCGCGCGCTGACCGCGAACCGCCCCGCCACACGCTCGCCGCGGACCGGCCGCATCCGCTACAGTCGCACCATGCGTTCGCGCACGCTCTCGCTCGTCGCCCTCGCCGCCGCCACCGCGGCCTGCGGCAGCCCACCCCCCGCCACGCCGTCGCCGAGCCGCGGCGATGCCGTCGACGCCGCCGCGGCCAAGGGGCCGTGGGCGCCGGCGATGCAGGAACTCGGGCAGCTGCGGCAGACCCTGCAGCACACGCTGCTCGACACCGCCACCGGCGACCTGCAGCTCGCCGCCGACAGCGCCGCGGCGGCCGCGGCGATCGTCCGCGAGGGCTACGGCCGCTGCGAACGCCGCGACGTGCCGCAGTTCGCCCGCTTCGCCCGCGAGGCCGAATCGTGGCTGCTGCAGATCGGCCTCGAGGCGCGGCAGGGCCACGCCGAGCTGGCGCGCGAGCTGCTGCGCGACGGTGACCGCCAACACTGCCAGCGCTGCCACGACGCCGCGCAGGTCCACCTGTGACCGAGCCGCCGCCCGGACCGCGCACGCTGGTCGAACCGACGACCGGCCGGCCGATCCTGATGGCGCCGCTGCGGCAACAGCGGCCGATGCACACCGGCGCGGCGAAGGCGCACGGCCCGTGCCCGTTCTGCCCCGGCCAGGAACGGCAGACGCCGCCGGAAGTCGACGCCGACCGCACGCCGGGCACGCCGACCGATGCGCCGGGCTGGACCGTGCGCGCCTTTCCGAACAAGTATCCGGCCAACGCGCACCACGAGGTGATCGCCGAAGGCGACGGCCACGCCGAACAACCCGCCGACCTCGACGTCGCGACCTGGCGCCGCGTGCTGGTCGTCTGGCAGCGGCGCCTGCGCGCGCTCGAAGCCCGGCCGGGCGTCGCCTGCACGTTCCTGTTCAAGAACGTCGGTGCGCCGGCCGGCGCGTCGATCGCGCACAACCACAGCCAGGTGCTCGGCCTCGCCGAACCGCCGCCGCGGCTCGCGCTGGAGGCCGCGCAGGCGAGCTCGCTCGGACGCTGCCCATGGTGCGCGACGCTGGCGTCCGCTGCCGACGAAGGCCGGCTGGTGTTCGCCGCCGCGCACCACGCCGTCGTCGTCCCCGACCCGCCGAAACTGCCGCACGAGACGTGGCTGCTGCCCGAGCGCTGCGACGACGACTTCCTGACCACCGACCTCGACTCGCTGGCCGCGGCATTGCACGCGCTGTTCACCGCGGTGGCCGTCGGCCTCGACCGCCCGTCGTTCAACCTGTGGCTGCACCGCCTGCCGGGCGAGCGCTTCCACTGGCACTTCGAGCTGCAGCCGCGCACCGGCCAGGTCGCCGGCCTCGAGCTCGGCGGCGACATGTACATCAACTCGGTGCCGGCCGCGGCGACCGCGGCGGCGTTCGCCTATTCGCTGGCGCGCGGCGCTTCCTTGCGCCGCTCGTAGAAGACCAGCCGGTAGCCGTCGAGATCGGCGACCTGGCAGTCGCGCAGCCCGCTGGCGTGAGTCTTCGGCGCCAGCAGCAGCTTGACGCGCGCCTTCTTCAGCCGGCGCGCCAGCGCGTCGACGTTGGCGACGCGGATGCCGTAGCTGACGCCGGTGCCGAGCGTGCCGCGCGCGATCGCCCGCGCATCCTGCTTCAGCACCTCGATCTCGTCCTGCTCGAAGCCGAGCTGCCGCGCCTCCTGGAGCGACGGCAGTTCGCCGACCGAGATCGCCTGGCCGTTCAGCGCCAGCTCCGCCTGCAGCGGCTTGTCGGCGTCGGGGAACGCGGCGACCAACTTGAACCCGAGCTTCTCGGTGTAGAAGCGGACGGTGTTCCTGACGTTGGCGACGACGAGACGCAGCGCGTTGGGGTGCAACCGCGGCGATTTCGACCTGGTCCTGGGCATCGGGGGGAACGCGCAGCCGGGATGGAAGCGCGCGCCGCCTCGCGCCGCAAGGGGGACGCGCGCTCGCCGCGCGTCGCATCTTCACGAAACCTGCATCCCCCGGTTGCAACCCCGCGCCGAGCGCAGGACAGTCCCGACGCTCTCACCGGTCCACTCGGCTCGCTCATGTCCAACCAACCCACCCAACAATGGGGTTCGCGCCTCGGCGTGATCCTGGCGGTCTCCGGCTCGGCGGTCGGCCTCGGCAACTTCCTGCGCTTCCCCGGCCAGGCGGCCCAGAACGGCGGCGGATCGTTCATGCTGCCTTACTTCCTGGCGCTGCTGCTGCTCGGCATCCCGATCGGCTGGGCGGAGTGGGCGATGGGCCGCTACGGCGGCCGCAAGGGCTTCCACAGCGCGCCGGCGATCCTCGGCGTCATCGGCAAGGGCCGCGTCGCGCGCTACATCGGCGTGGTCGGCGTGCTGATCCCACTGGCGGTCTACTTCTACTACATCCTGATCGAGAGCTGGTGCCTGGCCTACGCCTGGGACTACTTCGTCGGCGGAGGCATCGGCCTCGATGGCCTCAGCACCGTCCAGGAGAAGGTCGCGCGCAGCACCAAGCACTTCAAGGACTTCACCGGCCAGGAGTTCGATGGCGTGACGCTCGGTGGCAGCATCCACGAATCGGTGGTGTTCTGGGCGATCGTGTTCACGATCAACGTGATCCTGGTCTACCGCGGCCTCAGCAAGGGCATCGAGAAGTTCTGCCAGATCGCGATGCCGGTGATGGCGGTCTGCGCGCTGGTCGTGCTCGCGCGCGTCCTCACGCTCGGCACCCCGGACCCGGCCCATCCCGAGCAAAGCGTCTGGAACGGCCTCGGCCAGATGTGGAACCCGTCGTTCGCGGTCCTTGCCAATCCGCAGACCTGGCTCGCGGCGGCCGGACAGATCTTCTTCAGCCTCTCGGTGGGTTTCGGCGTGATCATCAACTACGCCAGCTACATGAAGCGGAAGGACGACGTGATCGTCTCCGGCCTGACCGCCTCGGCGACCAACGAGCTGTTCGAGGTCGGCTTCGGCGGCATGATCACGATCCCGGCCGCCTTCGTGTTCCTCGGCGCGTCCACCGTCATGGTGATGGAGAACGGGGCAGAGGTCGCGAAGAACGCCTTCGACGTGGCCAAGGAGTCCAGCACCTTCGCGCTCGGCTTCTCCACGTTGCCGGTCGTGTTCGACCGGATGCCGGCGGGCAATCTGATCGCCGGCCTCTGGTTCTTCATGCTGTTCCTGGCGGCGATCACCAGCTCGCTGTCGATGCTGCAGCCGGTGCTGGCCTTCTTCGAAGAGGCGCTCGGCATCACCCGCAAGAAGGCGACCACGCTGCTGGTCGCGGTCTCCCTCGCAGGCTCGGTGTTCGTGCTGTGGTTCAGCAAGGGCCTCACGGCGCTCGGCACGATCGACGATTGGGTCGGCACGCTCGGCATCTTCGTATTGGCGATGGTCCAGATCATCTGCTTCGGCTGGGTGTTCGGCATCGAACGTGGCTGGCGCGAGATGCACGCGGGCGCGCAGATCCGCCTGTGGCCGATGTGGAAGGTGGTGATCCAGTACCTGACCCCACTGTTCCTGGTCGTCGTGTTCGTCGCGTTCTGCTGGACCAACCTCGGCAATTGGGTTCGGGCCGTCCTCGACGACCCGGTCAAGCAGATGTCGATCGGCGTGGTCGCGGCGACGATCGCCCTGCTGGTGTTCATCACCTGGAAGGGCGAGCAGCGCTGGCGCAAGCTCGGCCTCGACCTCGACGGCAAGGAACCGCCGCCCGACGAACT
>CAYMRG010000477.1:0-256 GCA_964392555.1 uncultured candidatus Brocadiaceae bacterium | reverse complement strand
AGAACCCACCACGGCCTGCGACCCCGCAGGGAGGTGCCCGATGACCACGATCGGTTTCGTGATGATGCTGCTCAGCCTGGTGTTCGTCGTCGGGCTGGCGTTCTGGTGCTACTACCGCGTGCTGACCGCGCCGACGCCCCCGCCCGAAGAGACCGAACACTTCCACAGCGCCTAAGCGCCGCCCCACTCCCCGCCCCCCGCCCCCCGCCCCGCCCCGCCCCGAGCGCGCCGATTTCGTCGTCCAGCAAGGAGGGCG
>CAYMRG010000476.1:0-4553 GCA_964392555.1 uncultured candidatus Brocadiaceae bacterium | reverse complement strand
GGGCCGGCCGATCACGGCGGCCCGGACTGCGGCAAACGGCGGCCGCCCGGCCGCCGCACCGATCACGGTGCGACGAGCCGGCGCAGCTGCTCGACGTAGCCGCGTGGTGCGTGGTCGAGCAGCGCCGGGTGCGGCGCGAGTCGCGAGCGGCGCGCGGCAAGCTGCGCGCAGGCCGCCGCGAAGGCCGCACGATCGGCCGCCGGCGCGGGGCCGAGGTGGTGGGGTTCGCCGCCGTGCACGTAGCCGCCGCGCGGCGACGGCGGCAGCTCGGGGACCAGGTCGCGGCCGTTGACCACGCGGTGGACGCCGTTCGGCAGGGCTGCGGCGAACGTGCGGTCGCCGACCTTGGGCGCGCCGAACGTGTAGGTCGCCAGGGGTGGCCGCAGCGCCGCCGCGAGCGTCGCCAACGCACCGCCGAGGCTGTGGCCGGTGAAGAACGCGTCCGGTGCGTCGTCGAGGTGGGGTTCGAGGCGGCTCCAGACGCGGTGCAGCGCGCGGCGGAACCCGTAGTGCACACGGCCCGGGCCCTGCCAGGAGCGACGCACCGCGCGCACGTTGACCAGCCAGTCGCGCAGCGATGCCGTGCCGCGGAACACCAGCACGGCGCACGCGGGGCGAGCCTGCCGGTGCAGCAGCAGCGCCGCCGTGCCGTCGATCTCGACGGCGAAGCGCTCCTGCAGGCCGACCGCGTCGAGCACACGCTGCCGGTCGTCGCTGCGGTAGACGAGCCGCGCCAGTTCGGCGAGCCACCAGGCGTTGGCTGGGCGCCAGCGGGCATCCCGGTGCAGCGGTGGGGCGGCGGCGAAGTCGCGGAACCAATCGGTCGCGAGGCCGGGTGCCAGCAGATCGGCCCAATCGTGTGGCATGGTCGCTCGCCGGTAACGATCCCGGAGAGGTGGTGCGCGACGCAACGTCGCATGGCGGAATCCACCGAGCGGTTCGCGGATGGCGGTCTGGTGGTCGATGGGCGTGGCCTGATCGCCCCGTGCCTCGAGTGCACGTTCTACTTCCGGCACGCGCCGGCCGGGCACCGGCGCGATTTCGCCGAGCGCGCGATGACCGAGTGTTCCCGGTGCTGTGCCAGCGCGCCCGCGTCGGCTCACAGGCGTGGTTGCTGTTCTCGGGCAACGCGCTGGGCGGGAGCCCGATCCGCGCGATGTTCGCGCTGGCGCACCCGCTGGCGGAGCTGGCGGCGATCCTCGCCTGGGTGCGTTCGCTCACCTGCGTCACCGCGGCGAGCTTCGCTTCCGGTCAGGTCGGCTACGCGTTCGACCACGACTCGGAGGTCGGGTCGCGGGCGCTGCGCGAGTCGATGACGGCGCGGCTGGCCGAGCTGATCGTGCGCCATCCGGGCGCGGCGATCGAACACGGATGGCAGCGTCACGCGGAAGCTGCTGCGCTACTGGCCCGGGCACGCCGAGTTCCTGCCGCGGATCGAGCGCGTGGCGTGGCTGACGTTCGTGCAGGGGCTGATGCTCGACGAGCTGTGCGGCGGCCGGCGTGCGGTCGAAGCGCGGCTGCGGGCCGGTGACGGTGTGGCGCTGCACGACCTCGGCCCTGGGCTGATGATCCAGGCCGGGCCGGCGCCGCGGGCTGGCGACACGGCTCGCGGCGAACGCCTCGACGCGATGCGGCACGTCGCGCAGGTGCTCGCGCCGGCGCGGCTGCCGGCGCACGCGGGCATCGGCAGCAGGGACCGGCACCTGCGCCTCGCGCAGGCATGGCTCGAAGCGCTCGAGCGCGCGCCGTAGCGACCCGGCTCGCGCGCCGCCGAGCGGTCGATGGCATCGGCGTCGGCCGCTGCGTCCCGGGTCGGGCATCGGTCGCGTCGCCGCGCTGGCCGATGTCGGGCGGACATGGCGTCGTTGTTGCAGCTGCCGAAACGCGGGCGGCCCCGTGACGGGGTCGTACACGGCGACTTCCGCGCCTGGGCGAAGCTGCGCGCCGGCATGCGACGGTTCGGCATCGTGCGCACGCTGGCGGGGCTCGCGCGGCTGGCCTGGGCGCGGGGGCGCCGGCGCGGCTGGCACACCGTGCGCGAAGACCGCGATGGGCTCGTCGTCGGCTTCGGGGCGCCGCGCCAGCGGCCCTCGGCGTTGCTGCTCTACGGCCGGTTGACCGAACCCGAGTACGAGCTCGTGCGGCGCCTGGTCTGCGCCGGTTCGCTCGTGTTCGACGTCGGCGGCGGGATCGGCACGTACGCGCTCGTCGCCGCGCGCCACGGCGCGACCGTGCACGTCTTCGAGCCGTGGCACGAGAACGTCGCCGCGATCCGGCGCAACGCGCTCGCCAACGGGCTCGGCGACGCCATCCACGTGCATGCGGCTGCGGTCTCGGATCGCGCTGGGTCGGCCGATCTCGCGCTCGCCGACAGCACCTTCGCGACCCGGATCGCCGTTCGGTTCGACGATCCGAAGCAGGGTCGCGTGCCGACGGTCGTGCTCGACGACTACTGCCGGGCGACCGGCATCGACGCCGTCGACGTGCTCAAGGTCGACGTCGAAGGGCACGAGTACGAAGTGCTGGCCGGTGCCCGCGGTCTGCTGGCGCGCGGCGCCGTGCAGGTCGTGATCCTCGAACTGGGCCGGGCCTACGCGGCCTGTCGACGCCTGCTGCAGGAGTTCGGCTACGAGGTCATGTTCTACCTCGACGACACCGACGAACTGTTGCCGATGAGCGAAGGCGACCACGCCAACGCGGCATCGCACCGGCCGACCGGGTTCCACTGCAACGCCGTCGCCATCGCGCCGGCCAGCGTGGCTGCGCGCCCGCTCAGCGAGCGCGCACCTTGACCGTCTCGCCGACGGTCGTCAGCATCGACCGCAGCGTGTCGTAGTCCGGGTGGCGCATGCGGACGTAGGCGTTGGCCATGTAGCCGCCTTCGACGCCCTGTGTCGGCGTGCCCGGCTGCGGCGTATGGACGTCGAGGATCCACTCGCGGAAGCGCCGCTGGATGTCGTCGAGCCCTTCGTAGCGATCGATCGTGCCGTCGCGGTCGGGTCGCAGCGCGATCATGCCGGCGGCGTACTTGCGCGACGGGCGGAACGGCACGCTCTCGTGGACGATCGCGTGCGCCCAGGCCGCGTAGAGGTCGAACTCGTTGGCGGCGCAGTAGAGGTCCCAGACGCCGACGCCCGGCGGCCGGCAGCCGATCTCCGAAAACTTCAGGCCCTTCTCGCCGGCGAACCACTCCATGTGCGTCGGCGAGGTCCAGATGCCGAGCGCCGAGATCGCGGCCTGGCCGAGCTTGCGCAGCTCCTGGTAGCCCTCGGCGTCGATGCGGTTGGTGGTGACGATCTGCGGCGAGATCCAGCGCGTCCGCATCGCCTCGAGCACGTTGGGGTAGTAGTGGCTCGCGAAGTCGATGACGACCTTCCCGGCCACGGTCAGCGTGTCGTAGAAGCCTTCGTGCCCGGTCAGGAATTCCTCGATCGCGATCTCGCGGCCTTGGGCGACGCGCAGCGCGTCGAGCGCGCCGGCTAGCTCCTGGTCATTGTGCACCTTGTAGGTCCCCGATGCGCCCGCGCCGTCGAGCGGCTTGCAGATCAGCGGGTAGCCGTGCTGCCTGGCGAACGCCTCGGCGTCGGCGACCTTCGGCACGCGCGCGCTGGCCGCGCAGGCGATGCCGGCGGCGCGGATCGCCTCCTTCATCGCGGGCTTGTCGCGGCACAGCCACGCGGTCTTCGATGTCGTGCCGTGGATCTTCAGGTGCTCGCGGACGTGCGCCGCCGCCATCACGTGCGCCTCGACGGTCGCCTCGAGACGGTCGACGCGCGCCTTCTGCGACAGCCGCCGGACGGCTTCGGCGAGCGCATGTTCGTCGACGACCGAACGCACGCGCTCGAACTGAAACAGCCCTTCGCGCAGCTCGGCCGGCAGCGCTTCCGGGGGGCGCTCGCTGATCGCCGAGACGCGCGCACCCGTGCTCAGCAGGCCGCGGAGGAACTCGCGCTGGTTCTGGGGGAAGGCCGGTTCGACGAAGACGACGTGCATGCCGGCATGATGCCCGGCAGGGGGGCCGGCGCCAGGGTGCAGTCGGCGTAGGGCAGGGGGACGGCGCCGCCTCGGCCGTCGGGCCGGGCGACGGTATGGTTGTCGCCAGGCCGCCCGGTCCCGCTTCACGCCGTTCCACGCGACGGTCGGTGTGACGATCCGCGCGGTGCAGCCCGGCAGCGTGCAGGTGACGGTGGGCCTCACCGGCAGCTCGGTGCAGTGCCCCGGCCAGACGATGCGTCTGGTCGATCTCGCGATGACGTTCCTGAACATCGCCGATTGCACGTGCGCACTCGGCGGCTGCAGCGTGACGGACGCCTACGGCATCCATGGCGCGTGCGTGTCCACCCAGCATGCCACGGTCGTGCTGAACGGCTGTGACCTGATCGGCGCGAACCCGTCGCAGATCATCTTCGGCTCCTATGCAGGGCTGGCCGCGACCGCGTCGCGGATCAGCGCGGTTGACTGCACCTTTCGCGGCCGGCCGGGCGACCTGTTCGCCTACAGCGGCGGCCAGCCGGGCACTACCTGTGGCAGGGCAGCACGCTGCACGGGGCGCG
>CAYMRG010000475.1:0-4565 GCA_964392555.1 uncultured candidatus Brocadiaceae bacterium | reverse complement strand
GTCCGGTTGCACGCGGCACGCCCACCCCGCGCGCTCAAGCGGCGATCCACTCGCGGGCGGTCTCACCTGCTCCCGCATCGGCCAGCTCGTGGTGGTGCTCACGGTCACGGCTCCCACACCACCATCGCCTCGCGATAACCTCGGCGGCATCATCGATCGCGTCCGCCATCGGGTGATGGCGATGCGCTGGTCGCGGCCACTGGCTGTCATGACGAACGTCGACGACGAACTTCTCGCGGCCGCAGAGACGCACGACGAGGCGACGCTGCGGAAGCTGCTCGACGGTGGGCTGGACCCGACCGCACTCGTGCGCGGCAAGACGCCGGTGCAATGGCTGCTCGAGATGTACCTGCGCAGCACCCGGTTCCCGGCCTGCCTGCACCTCCTGCTTGCGCGCGGCGGTGTGTTGCCGTGGCCCGACCTCGCAGCCGTGCTGCTCGACGACGGCGACGCGCTGCGCGGGCAGCTCGCGCGGGATCCCGGCTTGCTTACGCGACGCTTTGATCTCGTCAGCACGTTCACACCGCTCGCCGGTGCGACGGCGCTTCACGTCGCGGCCGAGTACGGCAATCACAGGGCCGCACACGTGCTACTCGCCGCAGGCGCGGACGTCGAAGCACGGGCAGCGACGACGACCGACGGCGGCGACGGGCACACACCCCTGTTCCACACCGTGTGCAGCATTCTCGACCACGGTGCGCCGGTGATGCGCGCACTGCTCGTCGCCGGTGCGCGCACCGACGTGCGCCTGCCATCGCTGACGTGGGGGCGCGGCTTCGAGTGGCAGACGACGCTCTACGACGTGACGCCGATCAGCTTCTGCCAGTTCGGGCTTCTGCCGCAGTTCCACCGCAGTGAAGCCGACATCTACCGCAATCTCGACGCGCTGCTAACCGCGGGCGGGCGCAAGGGGGCGCCGTTCGCGAATCTGCCCAATCGCTATCTGCAGCCGCGGGGCAGTGTTCGCGGGTGACGCCGGGCGGGCGCGGCAACCGGGTCGGCGGAACCCGGTCGCGCCACTCGGCAGCAGCGGATCTGATCGGGCAGCCGTCGCCGTCGACATCCCATGCGCTGGCCGCGCTGGCTGGCGGGGTGCCCGGCCGCCGGCATTCCTCCGCCCAGGGAACTTCCGTCGCTCGACTCGGCGGAGCGCCGGCATGCGCTCGCCGGCCGGAAACCCCTCGTTCTTGCGCAGTTTCGTCCGAAGCCGCGTCACGGCCGCGTCAGCGGTGACGTTCCCCAAGCGTCGCGCGTCGGAAGTCCCGAACAATCCCGACGGCGCGTCGCTCGAGCCGCATGAACTCCTCGTCACCCATCCTCTCGTTCCGTCCCCTTCGCGGATTCGTTGCGGCGGCGACGCTTGCCACCGCGATCGGCAGCCTGTGCGCACAGGAGACCGACGTCACCCAAACCCCCAATCCGATCGGCGCCGGCATCCAGCGGTCGTACGTCGAGCAGATCGGCGCCGGGCACGGCAACCAGTTCCTCCCCGATTCCTCGGTGTTCCTGATCCAGCGTGACCCGTTCCGGTCGATCGCGCGCGGGCGTCAGTTGTTCCAGCGCAAGTTCACGCTGGCGCAGGGCCTCGGCCCGCGGGTCGGCGATGGCACCGGCCCGATCGCCACCAACGCCGCCCACGGCGCCGGGCTGTCCGACAGCTGCGCGTCCTGCCATGGGCGACCACACGGCGCCGCGGGTTCCGGCGGCGACGTGTTCACGCGCCCCGACAGCCGCGACGCACCGCATCTGTTCGGTCTCGGTCTCGTGGAGATGATCGCCGACGAGATCACCGCGGACCTGCGCGCAACGCGCGGCCAGGCCAAGGCCCTGGCGCAGCAGACCGGCCAACCGGTGACGCTGCCGTTGGCGGCCAAGGGCATAGCCTACGGTTCGATCACCGCGCTGCCGAACGGCAACTTCGACACGTCCGGCGTGCAGGGTGTCAACGCGGACCTGCGGGTGCGTCCGTTCTTCGCCGATGGCCGCACGAGTTCGATCCGCGAGTTCGTCGTCGGCGCCTTCCAGGCCGAGATGGGCCTGCAGGCCGTCGACCCGTTGCTGCGTGCGGCGGCCAACGGTGCCACGGTGACGTCGCCGGCTGGCCGGGTGTTCGATGGCGGCCGCGACGCGATCGAAGCCCCGGTGGCCGCGAACCACTGGCAGGATCCGGACCAGGATGGCGTGCACAACGAAGTGCCGACCAGCATCGTCGACCACATGGAGTTCTACCTGTTGAACTACTTCAAGCCCGGCCACGCCGAGGAGACGGGGTTCACGCGCACGGGCCGCGAGCGCCTGCACGGCTTCGGCTGCACGCAGTGCCACGTGCAGGATCTGGTGATCGAGCACGACCGGCGCGTCGCCGACGTCGAGACCGTGTTCGATCCGAACCAGACGGGCTTCAACCATCTCACCGCGACGGCGACACCGCTGTTCCAGCTCGTGTCCCTCGGCGCGGCCCTGCCGCCGCGCAAAGTGCCGCTCGGCGGGTCGTTCGTCGTGCACGACCTCTTCGCCGACTTCCGGCGCCACGATCTCGGGCCGGCGTTCCACGAACGCAATTTCGACGGCTCGATCACGACGCACTTCGTCACCGAACCGCTGTGGGGCGTCGGTTCGACCGCGCCCTACGGCCACGACGGTCGCAGCATCAACCTGAAGGAAGTCATCCTGCGGCACGGCGGCGAGGCGCAGATGGCCCGCGATGCGTTTGCTCAGGCGCCCGAAGGCGATCAGGCCGCGGTGATCGCGTTCCTCGAAACGCTCGTGCTGTTCCCGCCGCCCGACACCGCGTCCAACCTCGACCCGGCGAATCCCGGACTGCCGGGCTTCCCGCAGGTCGGCCACGGCAGCATCAAGCTGTCGGTGCTGTTCAACGTGCCCGCGATCCCCGAGTAGCACGCGAGCTGCGCGTCGACGACGGGGCGCCGGCGTCGTTCATCGGGCCGCGCCCGATCCCGGTTCCTGCACCGGCAAGCACGCCGCCCACGCTGGCGACCCCGCCACGCCGCGCCGCAGCGACGCGAACGCGCTGCGCTACCACCAGATGGTGCCGTTCGAACTGGACGGGACCGGTGCGATCGTCGCGATCACCGCGACCAACGCGCTGCAGTTGACCGCGGGCACGTTCTGACGAGGCCGGCGATCCGACGTGCAGGGGCCAGACACAGCCCCCTCCGGCCCTGGCAACACGCGAGGTGACGCAGTCACCGCCAAGCAGGCACCCGACCTCACCCACCCGCCGCATTGCCGCGCCGCGGCGCACGCTTCGCCGGCTTGCCCGGCCGCTGCGCATCGCGGCTCGGCGGCTCGAGGTCGATCAACTCGCCGGTGGCGGTCCGACAGACGATGCGCGGCGCACCATCGATCGTCACCGGCCGCAGGTGCACGCCGCGGAACAGCAGGTCGCGCACCTGCTCGCGCTGCAGCGGCACGCCGCGGTAGACCTTCGGCAGGCGGAACGCGCAGTCCTCGCGCCACCGCGAACACCCCCACGCCTCGCGGCCCTCGATCACCTCGGCGCGGCAGCGCGGACACAGGCCGATCCCGCCGTGCTCGTTGTGCGGCGACAGGCCGGTCGCGAGCAGCGCCTGGATCCGGTCGCGGATCTCCTGCATGAACGCCGCGCGCGCGACGCGGCCGCGCTCGATCTCGCCGAGCTTCCACTCCCACTCACCGGTCAGCTCGGCCGACTTCAGCATCGGGTCGGCGATGATCGCGATCAGGTAGCGGCCGAGGTCGGTGACCCGCAGGGCCTTCTTGTCACGCCGCACGTAGGCGCGCGACAGCAGCGTCTCGACGATCGACGCGCGCGTCGCCGGCGTGCCGAGGCCGCGGCCGCGCAGCGCGTCGCGCAGCTGCTCGTCGTCGATCGACCGCCCGGCGGTCTCCATCGCCGCCAGCAGCGTGTTCTCGGTGAACGGGCGCGGCGGCTTGGTCTTGCCCTCGTGCAGCTCGGGCTGGTGCGGGCCGCTCTCGCCTTCGCGCAGCGCCGGCAGCTCCTGCGCCTCGTCGTCGCCGTCGTCGTCGTCACCTTCGCCGGCCTTGGCCTTGCCCTTGCGCTTCCTCTTGCTCGGCGCCTCGGGCTCGAGCTCGCTCCAGCCCGGCGCCGTCACGACGACGCCGCGCGCGCGGAACGGCACGCCGTTGCTGACCGCATGCGCGGTCGTCACGTCCTGCACGCGATCGCCGAGGAAGGCCTGGACGAAGCGCGTCGCGACCGCGTCGAACACCTGCTGCGCCTCGCCGCCGAGCGCCTCGACGCGCCCGGTCGGGATGATCGCATGGTGGTCGCTGACCTTGGCGTCGTCGAACACGCGCGACTTCTTCGCCTTCGGCCCACGCTCGCCGTCCTGCGCGCCGCCGATCCACTTCGCCAGCACCGCGAGCTTGGCCGCGTCCCACGCGCGCAACGCCGCCAGCGTCTGCCGCACCGTGTCGACCATGTCGAGCGACAGGTGGCGGCTGTCGGTGCGCGGATAGGTCAGCAGCTTCTTCTCGTAGAGTTCCTGCGCGACCTCGAGCGTGCGCTGCGCGGACAGGCCGTGCCGCAGGTTCATGTCGCG